>CALKGI010000278.1 GCA_938085045.1 uncultured Alteromonadaceae bacterium | reverse complement strand
AAAGCTGTCATATTGGTCATAAACAATGTGCTGTGCTTCACTGGCAGCGCCACAGCCTTGAGTGCCTATTGCTGTGCAAATATCGCTGATTGCACCCGACCTAAGCCGGGTTGTTTCAGTGGTTAGGCCGTTGCCATAACCCACTTTGGTAAGCAGGCCATTGTGGTCTACGCCTTCGATGGTGCGTAAAGATTGAGTTGCATAAGACTCGGTCACCGGAAATCCTGCGGCATCATAACCGTAATGAATCACGGTGTTGTCAGGGTGATGAACGGCTGTTAGACGGCCATAGTTGGGGTCGAATTCGAAGCCCTGCGTATAACTTCTACCGGTAATGGTTGTGGTCACACTGTTCATTCGGGCCAAGCTGTCGTAACCATAGGTTTTTACAAAATCACCTGTTGCCGTGGCTGTGCCTAAATATTCACGAGTCAATGTGCCTTTTACGCCGTTACCGTCATATTCCCAGTAACTTGCGGTCTCGCCATTGTCTGATATTTGGCTTGTGGTACGGCCCAGTTTGTCGTAATTAAATCGAGTAATGGTGCCCGGGATGTCGTTACCTGACGCATCTGTACCAGTCACATTAAATTGACTTCGCAACTCTCCTAAGGCGTTGTAGCTGAATTGCATTTCGCCCTGATTCGGTTCGAGCAGGTAATTCTTGTGACCAAGCGCGTTGTAGGTGGCAGTGGTTTGCACACCGCTAGGGTTTGCGAGTGTCGCAGGCCCCTGAATAACCGTTGGCATACCTGCGGGGTTGTAGCGATATAAGGTTGAATGGCCAGCTTCATCTTCACTGGTCATCAAGTTGCCTGCACTGTTGACGGTGCGGGTGATGTCGCGATTGCTACCTGTGCCATTGGCCGTGATGTTCATGGTGGTTGTCAGGCCTTGATAGTTAAAGCCCACCGTAAAGTTGTTCGGTGCAGCATCAACTGTTTTACTTTCAGGCCTGCCCAATTCATCATAGCTTGGGAAGGTGACAGTGCCACCGGGCGAGGTTTGTACCAACACCTGATTTAACTGATTGTAGGTGGTAGAGCTTTCAATTATCGCGTCTTTAAATCCGATGGTGGTTTCACGTAATACCCGGCCAACTTTATCTAGGTATTGATACACCGCAGGCGCGCCCGCTTGTTGGGTGACGGCACGGTAAGCTTCTTTATGGATAGAAATGGGACTACAACCATCGGCTTTGCCACCACAGATTTGAATACCCGAAACAACATCAGGCACGCCTGGGGTGATGACTCGGTAAAGTCGATTGAATCCGTCATATTTATTGGTGAGTGTATTGCCATTCACATCGGTTGCGGTATCAACTTGCCCTGTTTTGGGGTTGATGGTTTGGGCTGACACACTCACGCCTGTGCCCCACTGGCTGTTGTGGGTCGACGCTACAAAGTAACCATCAGCGGTGTATTGGGTTTGTGCCGAACGTTCATTTTCTATTTTTTGGTTATCGTCTGTGGCGCTACTGCTAAACGCGACTTCATACAATTGGCCAAGGGCATTGTTATTAGATGGCACACCTTGCTCACCATAGTATTTAAATGACTGTATCAATGAGGGGGCTTTGGCGTATTGACCCACCACGACTGTGTCATCTGTTGTGGTGACCGATTGAACAGTCCAATCGGTGTTGTAGACAATACCTTTGGTCACTACAAGCTCTGCGTGCTCTCGGCCTAAATTATCACCGTAACTGACTGTTGCGGTGGTTGTGACCGTTTTGGGCTTTTCGATAAGCCCAATGGTTTTGTAAAGGGTCTCGGTTGTGGTGGTTTTTTGCCACGGGCTGGTACCACAGTTGGCTTCAAAACGTTCGGTTGCAGGGTTATACGTCAAGCTACCACCATCACAGACAGTGCTTGATGTGATTGATGGATGACCAAAAGCGTTTAGCGTTTTTTGGCTGACAGTTGTGGTCACAACGCTACCGTCAGTTTCCCTGCTTTGACTGGCGCTGGATTGGGCGTAAGGTATGCCGGTGCTCGTTTGAACAAAGCCGGTGTTCTCGCTTTTACTCAAATAGTTATTGTCGGGCGCAGCTTCGTTTTTGAGGTAAGTCAGTTGCTTAGTCACCATGCCGGTGTAGGGAAAAGTTTGGTTGACGGTGGTTTGAGTGCTAATTTCTCTGCGCTCGTTCACCTGTGTGATTTGGCCAAAGCCTTGGAAACCTCGGCCTTGTTTGTTGAAACGGGCAGCGCTGTAGTAGATATTGGTGGTGTTGGTGCCATCGCTCTCAAAACCATTGGTGGTGTGTATCGCTTTAACCACGGTGTCGGTGGTGTTGAAGTTAACGTTGGGGAATTCGCTGTTAGCAAAGTCAGTGCTGTAGAGCTTGCCATTGGCATCCGCCGGATCACTGAGTATGCCATAGTCAAATTGCGTCACCAAATCCATACCATCGGTAATGTGCGTGACCAAATCAGTGGTGGCGTTGCCGTTAAGGTACGCATACATCCCTTTGGTGTGGCTGCCGCCCATATCGTCGTGTCCCAACCGGGTGACAACATCGACATAACCGTCACCGTCGTAGTCCATCAGGTTGAAGTCTGTTAGCGGGGCGAGTAAAGGCAACTCTGCGCCAGTTTGTTCAAATATAACTCGGTCGCCACTGCGTTTGCCCAGCCATAATTGCCAATGATATAAGTCATAATCGTGGTGAAGGTAGTTGTTGCCACCTAAGTCACAATCGTTGTCTGTTACGCCGCGCGTCGATGCGTGTTGCAAGGTACCGGGCATTAATATATCGGTTATGCCATCACGGTTGTAATCGAGGGTTTGCATAAAGGCGGTTTTGTCGTGGTCTTCGTCAAGGCCCGAGGTTGGGCTTCTGCAAACAGTGTGACCAATAGGCAAGCTTAACCTGTCAGGCTCTTGTTGACCCGGATAACTAGAATCATCGGCGGTTGAAAACCCAGTGCCTGTATTGATGCGCAGTCGCCATTTTTTGTCATTTCTTAAGGTGGTGCCGCCGATACGGTCGTCAAACTCGGCATAAATAAAGTCGGCCAAACCGTCTTGGTTAAAGTCAACGAATTTGCCGCCTGTGGCATTGGGGCGCATCACAATTCGGTAGTCAGTCAGCTCTGTAAAGGTATTTGCCGTCGTCGAAAATTCAAAGGCTCGCATGATGCTGCCAGTATCGTTTCTGTTGATATAACCTTGTTGGTTCGATACAAGGTTGTCGTATCCATCACCGTCAATATCCATCACGCTCATGGCATTTTTGATGCCTTCAACCACAAACTCTACGCTTGTTTGCAGTTCAAAGCTGGCTTGTGCTGCCATCGCTGGCTCACCGCTGTGAGTATTGAGGTAAACCAACCAACGGCTGTCGGCGATGTTGCCAGACGCATCAGGTTGGTTACTGGTCAGCAGGTCCATTTTGCCATCTTTGTTGATGTCGATAATATACACCGAGCAATCTCGGTGTTTTATGGCATCTTCACCTGTTGTGCATTTAAAGGGCACATTGGTGATGACCTCTTGCATGTTTGTGCCATCAAAATATTTAAAGACCACAACACCGTTTTGTTGGTTAACATTACTCAGCCCCACCACATCAAGGCGGCCGTCAAGGTTAAAGTCCATGCTTTGGTTGATGACTTTGGCGTAATTCTCCACATCGCTATTCTTCGAGTTATGTAAGTTCGTTAGCGTTATTGGGTCGCTCGCTGGTGCGCCTTCTGGGGCGGTTAAATACAGTTTGGCATCACCGAAGTATTTAGGTTTAACCAACAAGTCATTTTTGCCATCGCCGTTGTAGTCAGCGTTTACACCAAAGCTTGAGTTGTAGTTAATACCGTCAGCGTCAAACGTTTTGGTCGGGGTTAATGCGGCGGCAAAAACGTCTGTTACGTGGCTTTTTACTGTAAATGTGGTGACTGGTAAACAGTGGTCTGTATTGCTATCACCGTTATAGGCGCCAAAACACTGTTCCATCGTGTGTAATAGACTCTTGCGGCCACCATCGGTTAGATAGCGCAAGTTGTATTGCCCGGCAACTTCGCCGCTCACCGTGGTCACTATGGCTTTAAGGCGTTTGTCGTTAACCGTGTAACCACCGGCACGATAACCACTGGTCCAGTCGTCGCGAGTGTCGTATTCAAAGTTAACCACGCGGTCACCTTTGGCTTCACCGCGACCTGTGTAGTGAATGGTTTTAAGTATCTGACCTTCATAGGTGTAATGTATAGAGTTGTCGTGTAGGTCACGAACACTGGCCAATCGCCAGCTATTTGGCGTTGTTATGCCTTGCGGTGTGTTGACACTGTCTGGGGCATTACCGTCGTAGTTGCCATAGTATTGTATGCCGCCATTACTCAGCTCAACGGTGAATGAACTGTCGATTGCTGCCCAGTCACCCTTGAGGGTGACTTTGGTGGTTGGGTTCATTTCAGGATGATAGACCGAGTCTGTTGCGCCGTAGCTGCCGCTGGCAGGTGAAAGTATTAACCGCTGACCGTTCAAACACAGTTTGTCGTTGGCGTTGTATTGCACCGCATCCGTTTTGCCATCGATAGCATAGATTGCACCACATCGTGAAACACTACCGGCTGCCGATAACGACCAGCCATAACCTAACAAGCCATTACGGCCATTACTGCTGTAGTTCAGTGAAACACCCGGTTGTACGCCAGCACGGCCCGGTGGCAGTTGAATTGGCACGCTATAGTTGGCGGCACCGCCACTAACACCGGCTTTGCCTGCAATACTGCCAACAATGTCTGAGTCTACATCGGCAATCTCCCAAGCTTCATAGGGTGTACCTGAATCGTCGGCGACATCGCCAACGGTGTATTGATAAGACCGGGTCCAAACACCACAGCGGGCACCGCTGTCACGACAGGCTCTAACTCTGAAAAAGTAGTAGCCGTCAGTTTGGTTGGTTAACGTGTGGCTGGTCGTCGCAGCGTGACTCACCGCGTTCCAACTTATTGTGGTGTAGTCAGGGTCTACTGGGGTTTCGCTGTAGAGTTTTTGTAGTTCATAGCTGTCACTCAGGCTTTGCGGCGCTTGCCAGTTGAGGGTGAATTGGTCATTAACCTGTACAACGGTTAACGCGGTAACCGTCAGCGGTACAGCATTGACTTCGCTCAGTACAACGGTGGCAATATTGCTGCGCACATTGGGCTCACCGGCTTTGGTTAGGCTGTAGGTAAAGCTAACATTGTGTTCATTTTCTGCGCCTTGTGGGTCGTATGATATGTAAGGCAGCGCGCCATCAAAACCGGGGGTTGCTCGGCCTGCACTGGGTTGGCTTTGTATAATAATTCTTAAGTCTTGGTCCTCAATCCCTTTACGAAAGTCATTTTCTACGACATTCAAGACTTTTAAACCATCGTCTGGCACTGCGAATACTTCGCCTGCTTGGGGGTCGTTTTTGGCCTGCAAAACGTAGTTGTTGTCAATACCAACACGGGCCCCTGTCGAGATTTCACCATCTGTGCGCTCCAAATAATAGCTGAATTCATCGGCGATAAAAGGGCCGGGGGCGGTTAGAGTGTAGGTGACGCTACCGTTACTAGAGATGATATAACCGTTTTCATCGGTGGGCACCACACCGTTTTGTGGGGCGCTGAGCAGTTTCATTTTGAGGTTAGCTGGGCCGTCACCAGCATCTACAACGTCATTGCCCATCACGTCGATGGTAACTGCATATGAAGAGGCGTTCGCTTGGCTTGAGTCAGTTGGCGTGTTAAGCGCCGAACTCATTGCAGCATGTGTGTCTGTCGCTTGCAAATTGCCCGCTGTGACACCGCTAATATCATCGTGCCAATCAACGACTACCGCATCTTCAAGTGCTACCAAATGAGCAAATTTAAGGGTTACCCTAGCCTGCAGGTTCGAGCGTTGGCCCAATCGGTCTTCGGCCTTGTAATAAAAAGTATCAACTTCGGCAGTTGAACCACCAAAAGGGGTATATATCAGTCTTTTGTTTACGGTAGTCACACTGCCGTGCACTGGCGCTAAGCCTGTTACAATTGGGGTCAATAGCAGGTTTGACTCATCATTATTGTCGTTATTTGTGACGTTAAGCGTGTAACTCCTTTTGCCCTTTTCTTGGAGTATGTTGTCATCATTGGCAATGGGTATTTCTTTATAAACTTTATTGATGCTGTACGTGTCCACTGCATAATATGAATTCATATTTAGTGGTATGGCCTTGAGTTCTATGTTTAAGCGAGCACTTGGATACTGTAAGGCAAAGGTACTCAAATCGAAGTCAAAACCGTAATTGCCATCGGGGCGAGTGGCGGTTGTATAGGTCATTATGTTTGCAATGCCATTAATTTGCAGCAGCACAGTGGCTGGCGTTTTTACCCCTTCATCGTTTTGATTATAGGCGTAGCCGGTGACATGTACATTGCCGGGGGTGGAGAGCTTATACTGATCAATTTGGCCAAAGCTGGTTGTTGGGGGAGTGTTGTTGGTGAAAGTTTTATACGTTACCTGCTTATTTTCGCCCGCTTCATCACTGAAATCACACAGGCTTTTACAGCTATACAGGTTGTAACGATAGACGCCATTAAGTGTGCGATTGAGGGTTTGGCGATATTGTATTGATTTACCATTGTCGCCGGTATAAGCCACGGGTTGACCAATGCCGGCACCGCCTGTTGTATTGTCATTGGGCATGTACATTCGGTAGGTTGTTTCGTAGTTGCTGTCTACCGTAATATCACAAGAGGTTGCTTCGTTAGCCAAATCATCACTGTATTTGCATTTTTCTTCGATGAGAATAAATTGTTGAGAACGTTTGTCTGCTATCCAGTCAATGACAACAGGGTCTGAAGGCAAAGTATCGACATATAAATTGTCGGCAACCAGTGGTGCGACGGTGATAGTGTGTGCGTAATTGATGCTTTTAGAGCACTGGCCGTTAAAGCAGTAGTTGACTGCGAAGGTATATTCTCCCGGACCGGTATACCCTGTAAAAGTACCGTTTTCGATGGGCGATGCTGAATAGAACTCATCTTCGATGGTAAAATAACCATCATTAAGTAAGGCGCTTTGATAGGTTACTGCATCAATTGGGTTATCGAAGGTATTAAAGCTTTCGTAACGGGCATCGTCTTTATAAAGTGATAGCTGATAAGCATCGGTCCCGGCCAGCTCAGACCACTTAAGATGCAAATTATAACTATCAAGCTGAATGATTGGATTAATATAAGTGTATTCATTCGTACTGTCGTCTTGTCGAATAAACATCTGGTCGTCGGTCACGTTCAATGTACTTTCGTCAATCACCATAAATTCATTAGATTTGTACTGCTCAGTGGTGGTCATCACACCACCCACATACTCGGCAGAGCTCACCAGTTTATCGGTTTTAAAATCGGCCAAGGTTTGGCTGTCGCAGGTCTCATTCATCATCACAGCAGCAACGTTCACGCGGTATCTACCGCTTAGCAGCGGTAATTTTAATGCATTGTTATTTGCAGCCAAGGTGGCTTTTGATTGACAGGCCCAGTCGCTAAAGGCACCAAAAGCCCCATTTGAGAATTGCTGTGTTTGGTAGTAAATCGAGGCGGTATTGTCAAAACCTTCGAGGGTCAAGGTGGCGTCAGTACCATAATAGAAGGTTTGCGCCTCAACACGGTCAAGCTGGGCAATCGGTATGAAGATGACCAGCCCACCCGAACCTATGGGCACCCATTGTGATGCATGGGTGGCAAAAGCACTCAGTAAAACAGGTAAACACAATAAAGCACTCGTGATACGGGCCAAACGTGACATATCAAAGATTCCTACAGTTTATACACAAACGACCACTTGCCAGCGGTTGAACTGACAGCAGAGCGCCACCACAGGGTGAGGACGGTTTATGTAAAGTCAAATTGATTTGGGGGAGATAAAAGGATGAATAATGCCACTTCCATGAGTACCGTTTATTCCAGTTTACCTGTTTATTACAAATGCAGCTGAGCAAATGTCACTCAATTGCAGCGCGTATGCTAATCACTTTTAAGACCCTCGTCAACCGAAAAGGGATCCTACCATCTGTTTTAGGTGATTTAGTGACGTGCAAGGATGCACTAAATCCGTGGATGCAGGATGCATAGGAACGGTGACGTGCAAGGATGCACTAAATCCGTGGATGCATAGGAGAGGTGACAACTCAACCACAAAGGATTATGGGTTTTTAACTGAGTGATATTTAGTTTTCTGAGTAACGTGCGTAGCCGACTGGCGGCTACGCAATGAGGGGCGCTACAACTTCACTCGATTATTGACAAAGCTGCGGTCCATTCGATAACGGTTGGGGTCTATCACTACATATGCAGGTTTGTGATCAGACACTATCGTGACTGTTGAGTTATCTTTATTAAATTTCACTTTTTTAAGCAGCGTCATATTGTCGTTGGTTAGTGACGGTTGACCGTCATAAAAAGCTATATCTAATTGGTCGTTGATTGGCTCGTTTGACTCTATGTTGGTCAGCGGGTTTAACACCGACTTTAGCGTGGTCACATTTAGCGTGATTTCAAACTGGCCATTTTTAAGTTCTGTCGTTTGGGCCGAGTTGATTCGCAAGTCATGAAACACTATTCGTTTAAAAAGGTCGTCTATCAACGGAATTTGTTCAGGTGTTGCTACCTTGTAGAATTCGTTCAGTAAGTCTAAAGACGTTGGTTTTTTCGGGTAGCCAAAGTTTTTCATCATGCTTTTAAGGGCTTGATTGATTTTCTCTTCGCCAATTAATGCCTGTAAGGCATGCATTGAATGTTTACCTTTTGAGTAGTAAATATGTGACTGCTGGCCCACGTTATATAGTGGCTGTTCGACCTCACTAACGTATGAACGCATGCGCAAATAGCGGTTGATTGATAGACCTATCTCTTCAACTATCGCGTACTGTCCATAGGTTTTGTTAGCCAATACATTTTCGGTGTATTTAGACAATGTTTCGGTCAACATTCTTGCGCCGCCGGTATAATGCGGCTCTATATAGTTACCAAAGTACTGGTGACCAAATTCGTGCGATACACCACGCAGTTGTGGATTAATTGTCGCGCCTTCATTGTTTAGGTTGGCAGCGGCAGCTTCGTTATTAAGGTTAAAGAAACGATTCTCTACACCCAAAAACATACCCGGATATGCAGTGCCGAACGACTGTCTGCTAGAGAAGTAGGGCAACTCGACAATCTTATATTGTTTGAATGTATAGGGGCCGATATTTTCTTGAAAATAGTCGATAGAACGGCTTAATGCATCAAACAGCAACTCGTTGTCTTTGTTGTGCTCAGGGCTGTGATATATCTGAATTTCAATGCCTTTATGCTCAAATTTGGTGACTTCAAATTCGGCAGACGTATAGGCAAACTGCCATGCAATCTTTTGGTCAGTTTTGTAATTGAAGTAACGACGGTCGTTCTCAACCCAACTTTTTTCAAGGTTACCCGGTGTAACGGCTGTTTGGTCAATTGATGTTGATACTGTGGTTTCAAACTGCACCCAATTGTCAAAGCTATGTTGCATTTGAACGGTTGGTGCTTCGAGTTTGTTTTTTGGTAAGCCCCTTAATTCACGCGCTTCTTCGTTGTTCACTGCGTAGTTATAAACATAACCAAACTGGGGCAGTACATCTTCCATTTCAACATAAGTGCCGCCCTTGGTGACGTAATGCTCTGGGTCTAAGAAGCCAAAGGCGTTGTGCACTGTAGATAATTCAAAATCCATGGTGGTTGTTTGGCCGGGCAACAAGGGTTTTTCTAGTTTGAAAAAGTATTTGTTGTGTAACTCATCATATTTGCCAAGTGTTGCGCCCGCCACACTGACTTTGTGTTCAAGGTGATGTTTCTTCAGTACGCCAACTAATAGGGTGTCGATGGCACCATCGGTTTGGTTTTCAATAATGTAGTGTCCACTGGTTTGATATCGGTTTTGCTCTGGATATATATCGACAGCCAATTTCACATCAATAACCGTTGGTTGTGGCATGTTTTTGTATTGCGAGTAGTCTTTTTCGTATTGGGCGTAGTTATCTAATCGAGTTTCACGAAGCGTGAAATTGTTGAAAATATTGACTTGGTAGTAGGCGTAACTGCCGCTAGCGATAAATACTGTGGCAAAAGTGGCCAGTAATTTTCGACCTGTTGCGGTTAAAGCTTGGTTTTGTTTGTCGTAACCTCGGTGTAATCTTTTCACGGTGAAAACTGCCAATATCGCGCAAAAGCTAGCCCAGTAGAGGCTATACCAATGGAATGCTTTGGCGTGGTACAAGGTGTCGGCCATGTCTGAAAAGACAAAATCAGGATTAAAGGCAAACAAAGTTAATGGGTGCGCAAAACCGGCAACGCGAACAAGTTGGCTTATCAAGAATATTACTGCGCCCATGGCCAAACCTGTGGTGCGGCTGCTGGCGAATTGTTGCATAAACAAGGCAAAAACAGCGGTTAATACTAGTGGCATACCTACGTAATAATACAGGGTTAGGTATAAGTGCGGTTTGACATCAAAATGACCTTGAGAGAACTGAAACGCTATTGCAGTAAGAATGGCTAAGGTGATTATAGTCATACAAATGGCGCTGACGGTGGTCAGTTTGGCCAGATAAAAAGTCGCATTACGTGTTGGGGTGGCGTCAATCAGTGGGTTAACGTTGGCACTGCGTTCATTCCAGTATAATTCTACTGCATAGAAAATGGCGATCAGCCGTCCGATGTTGTTAATGGGGTCTTGTATTAGCTCTAAAATCAGCTCTGTTATTGGGTAAAAACTAGAAGCGTTGTCTAAAGGGCCGCTAAAAATATTGCCGATGACTTCGACCGCAGTTGAGACCACAGTGGCAAACATCAAGATGATAAAAGGCTTGCCCTTGACCACGCAGCGGTATTCAATTTTGACCTTTGACCAAAATATTTGAAAGTTAAAACGATTAGAATCGAAGGTGTTTTTAACCACTTCATAGGCGGCTTGAACTTTAGTGACTGGCGCTGGTTTTGATTGGGCGTTAGACTTTTGTTTCGCTGCCCGAAAAGAGAACAAGGCGTAAGTCATAGCAAATAACGACAAGCCAATGGTGATCCATAATATGCGGTTGAATAATAGGTTACCTTCTAGTGATGGCAGGCGATTATTACGCTCGGCACCGGTCCAATAGGCTGTTTGTTCAAAAAAGGCGATGCCGCCATAAGGGTCAATTAAGGTGGCGATACTGGCGCCTTCGTGGAACATTATTGTGGTGTTGGCCATTAAAGGCGAGTTGCCAAGCACTGAGCCTGCACCGTGAATGACGAACAAAATGATGCCCGCAATATAAACCGACAGGGTGTTTTTGGTTAGCATAGCAGCGGCAAAAGCCACGCCAGAGGAAACCAGTATATTGGGCAGAATAAACACGAAATAGCCATATAGATAATAGCTTAGGTGAAAGTCGCCAACCTTAGCGCTGTCTAAAAACAGCGGGACCACCATCATGATGATCAGAACGATTAAGAATATAGTGGATGTCGCGATGAATATGCCGAAAAATCGACTGGTTAAATAGCCGAATTTGTCGATTGGTGTGGCATAAACCAAAGGCTCCATATTAAATTGGCTGTCGCGCAATGCACTGGCGGCGGTTAGTACGCTGGTGACAAAAATGATTTGCATCGACAATAAAGCCAAGGTTCTGTTGATGGAATAGGCCGAGTTAGCAAAATCAAGCGGCGAACCCATTTGTGAGGTCAATATGCCAGCCATCCACGACAGCAATAGCGCACCAATCCAAAAGACCCACTGTTTGCGGTGGTAGTTGAGTTCGAATCGTAATAATTTACTGATCATCTTTAGCCTCCTGCGCTTTACTAAGCTCTTTACTAAAAAGGGTCGTGAAATACACGTCTTCTAAAGTTGGCTGAACTGGTTCAAAACCGAGTGCTGGCTGAATGTCGCTGTGCACCGTTAGCTGGGTTTTACCGGTGATTAACTGCGATGAAATCACGTTGTATTGTTCTTTGTGCGCTTGGGTTTGGTCTTTGGCGATGATCTTGCGCCATATTTTGCCCTCAAGCTGGTTGATTAGATCAGCCGGTTTGCCTTGTTTACGCACTTCACCTTCGGCCATAATGGCCATTTGGGGACATAGCTGGCTAACATCTTCGACGATATGGGTAGAGAGGATCACCACAATGTTCTCGCCAATTTCACTTAATAGGTTATGAAAACGATTGCGCTCTTCTGGGTCTAAACCTGCTGTTGGTTCGTCAACAATGATAAGCTGCGGGTCGCCAAGCAGGGCTTGGGCGATGCCAAAACGCTGGCGCATACCGCCAGAATATGAGCTGACGTCTTTTTTTCTGAATTGATATAAATTGGTTTGATGCAGCAAGTTGTCGATTTGTTCTTTACGCGCTTTGTTGTCAACAATGCCCTTGAGCAGCGCCATGTGGTCGAGTAGGTCGTAGCAACTGATGCGTGGATACACGCCAAACTCTTGTGGCAAGTAACCCAAACAGT
>CALKGI010000277.1 GCA_938085045.1 uncultured Alteromonadaceae bacterium | reverse complement strand
TCCGCTGACCTCTTCAATCAACAGTTGGGCAATGGTGTAACCGCCACCTGAATACTTCCATTTAGTGCCGGGGGCCATGATAAGTTTTACATCACCGGGGCCATTGTTGGTGCCTGACAATGATGCTTCAATGCTGGGCTGGGTATCTTTGGGTCCCCATCCGGGATAACCATGTAAAGACAAACCGGCGGTGTGGCTTAACAATCCCCGAACGGTAACTTGGCTGTTGTCGAAGTCAGTTTTTGGCAGTTTCCAGCGTTTTAGGTATTGTTCTACTGGCGCGTCTAGAGATATTTTGCCTTGTTCAACTAAACGCATCACGCCCCAGGCCGCAACTGTTTTTGAAATCGATCCGATGTTAAAGCCGGTATCTAAACTCACTGGTTTTTGTTTGGCAAGATTGGCAAAACCATACCCTTTTTTATAGACTACCTGACCGTCTTTTATAATGACCACTGCACTGCCCGGCACCATAAAATCTTCGAGGAGCTTGGGGACTTGTTTGTCTAACAGTATTGAAAATGTTTTTATATCAGATGGTTGGTTTTCGGCAGTTGCGGGTATGCTAAAGCCAACAAAGGTCAAAGCGAGTATAACGAGTGATTGTTTTGAGCCAGATGGCTTACCTTGATTACTTTTTATCATTATTTTCCTTAAGTCGTTATTGTCTGGAAGCTCACAACCATGAGAGATTTCTAGAGGGCTCTACATTCAAGCAAGTAAAACTTTTCTTATTTTTCAATGAGTTGAAAAATACAGGTTGCTGTGACGCCCTATAATACCAGTTTCTGGATGGACACTACCTATTTATTTTTTAACTTGGGGCTGCTGTAGCATCGTATTTTTTGTTGCAGCCATTGGTGGTTTATATGTGGGTATTACCTTCGTCTGCTTGGATTAACTGGGCGTGATTGAGCTAAACGAAGCGTTCGCTGCCCAGTTCGGTCTAGCGACCATGTGCATCGGCTTAGGTCATGAAAAGTTTGTATATTGAACAAATGATTTGCCCCTCTTGTTCTTTCCAATTTTTTTATTTTTTTCTTCTAGTCAGCAATAAAAACACCTTTATATTAAAATGGAAACAAGAAATATGCACTGGTACTTTGGTGCAAAAATAAGGGAAAAACATAAATAAAATAAATGGTTGGAATACTCTCATGAAAAAGTTATTAATGGTTTTGCTTGCGGTGTTTATCGGTATGATCTCTGTCAGTACTGTTAGCTCTGCTGGCGACAATATTTGTCAGAAGGAACTTGGTGATTGTTTTTATAATATTTACCTGTCAAAAGACTACTGAGGTCTTTGTATCAAAATAAAATAGTAACCAACAGCAATCGCCATCGCTCTTGACGGACTCGACAGAATCTTTCTGCCCCTGCTTTATTACCGCTCCCACGGCGGTACGGGCGAGAAACATTCCACCAAAAAATCAATCATCACACGCACTTTTGGCGCAATGACTCGGTTACCCGGATACAGTGCCCATATCGACGGTTTTGCTACCAAAGGATAATCTGGCAACACCTCAATCAACTTTCCGCTTTTAAGGCTATGGCTCGCATTCCACAGAGATTTGATGCCGATACCAAAACCATTTTCTATTAAAGTTCGCATGGCTTCACCGTCGTTCACCGATAGCGAGCGGTCTGTGCTTATGCTCTGGCCATTTTGAAAGTGCCATTTATTGTTGTCATTGAAGTTCACGCATTGATGGTTGCTTAGTGCTTCGGGCGTGGTAGGTGTGCCATGTTTTTCAAGATACGAAGGTGCTGCCAGCACAATACGGCGATCTGTAGCCAATTTGCGAGCCATAAGGCTACTGTCTGCCAACTCTGCGTTGCGAATAATTAAGTCATACCCGCCTTCTATTACGTCATGAATTTCATCTGAGAGTCGTAAATCAAGGTCAACCTGTGGGTAGCGTGTTCTAAATTCACTTAGCGTAGGAATGATATACATCCGTGCGAAAGAGCCAGACATCGCCATTCGCAACAACCCCTTTGCTTGGGCGCCCTGTCCACTGACAACACTTAACCCTGCTTCCAATGTTTCTATTGTTTGGCGCGCATAAGGCAAAAACTCAGCGCCATCAGTGCTTAGCGATATCGCTCGGGTTGTTCTGTTGAATAACCGAAACCCAATGGTTTGTTCAAGCTTTGAAAGGCGCGCGCTGGCGCTAGCAGGCGACAGTGATAAATCACGAGCGGCTGCTGATAGCACACCGGTTTGGGCAACTCTTAAGAATAATTGAAGGGATAAAATGTCCATTTATCAAAAATATACGAATTATCATTTAGAAACAAGCGCTATTATCATCAAATTCTAAATGGTTATACTGGCTTCAGTTAATTATTTAGAAGAGACAATACAGATGAAAGCAATAGGTTATTACCAAGCAGGTCCAATCAACGCAGCGCAATCACTGATTGAAGTAGAAATCGATAAACCAACCTTAGGACCTCGTGACATCTTGGTCGAAGTTCGCGGCATTTCGGTCAATCCGGTGGACGTTAAAGTACGTGCTGATTTTCCCGCACAAAACGGTGCCAAAGTTATTGGTTATGACGCAGCCGGGATTGTTAAAGAAACCGGTAGTGATGTGCAGTTATTTGCTGTTGGCGATGAGGTTTTTTATGCGGGTGATATTACCCGTACGGGCACAAATGCTGAGTTTCATGCTGTTGACGAGCGCATTGTTGGCAAAAAACCCAAGGCCCTAGATTTTGCATTGGCAGCCGGTATGCCACTAACCTCAATCACTGCATGGGAGCTGTTGTTTGACTCTTTGGCAGTTAAAGAAAATGACAACAA
The DNA here is from genome assembly GCA_938085045.1 of uncultured Alteromonadaceae bacterium. Lineage (GTDB taxonomy): Bacteria > Pseudomonadota > Gammaproteobacteria > Enterobacterales > Alteromonadaceae > JABSOG01. Next base: position 10,874 of record CALKGI010000277.1, on the reverse strand, counting down.
TACTTTGCTTGTTATTGGCGGTGCTGGCGGTGTTGGGTCAATCTTGATTCAGCTAGCTAAAAAGCTGACTAACCTCACCGTGATAGCAACAGCGTCGAGACCCGAAACGGTTCAGTGGGTGAAGAAAATGGGTGCCGACCATGTTATCAATCACCGCGAATCATTGGTTGAACAGGTCAAAGCTCTGGGTCTCGAACCAAAATATGTCGCTGCATTGACCGGCACCGAAGGGCATTTTTCGACAATCGTAGAGCTTGTTAAACCACGAGGTCATATTGCGTTTATCGACGACCCAAAAACCTTGGATATTAGCTCAGGTAAACTCAAAGCATTGAGTTTTAGCTGGGAGTTTATGTTCGCCCGTTCGATGTTTCAAACCGACGACATACAAAAACAACACGAATTGCTCAACCGAGTATCTACGTTAATTGATGACGGTATATTGATATCAACCGTGACCAATAACCTTGGCAAATTAAGTGTCCAAACGCTTAAACATGCGCACGAACTTCAAGAAAGTGGCCGAGCCATCGGCAAAAATGTGCTTGAGGTAGGCTTGTGATTTGATTTTCTCATTGAAGGCAAGTTCGACCTTGCTTGAAGGGGTTAAAGCATAATCTATTTATTGCGCCCAGTACCTTTAGCCATACATAGCCTAATCGGCTATGCTCAAATGTGCTTCAAGAGGCTGGGTAGTGGTCGGCAGCTGACAATTCATTTCGAGTAAAATCAGAGAAAATTACCCTCCTGCCTATATTCCCAAATCATAACTTATTGATTTAACTACTCATAGCTAGATCTGCCCCCCTTTTTCTTTTTTCTTCTAGTCAGCAATAAAAACCCCTTTACATTCAAATGGAAACAAGTACTATGCATTGGCACTTTGGTGCGAAAATAATAAAAAATTCAAACAAAACAAACGGATGGAATACTCTCATGAATAAAAAATTATTAATGGTTTTACTTGGCGTAGGTATCGGTTTCGGCTCTATCACTACAGTTAGTGCTGCAAACAGCACTATTTGTAAGATGGAACTTGGTGATTGTTTCTATAACCAAATGTATTCAAAAGGCCAGTGCTTATCAATGTTTAATGCTTGTCTAGAAAGTTAATTCAATGAACACGCATTACCAAGAGCAATAGAAGTCATTTTATTGCTCTTTTTTATTGTCTTTTTGTTAGTCCTCCCACAGACCAAAACCTCAAACCTCAAACCTCAAACCTCAAACCTCAAACCATAACCAACTTATTACGCCCAGTATCTTTGGCCTGATACAAAGCCTCATCGGCCTTGCTCAATTGCGCCTCTAGTGTCTGAGTTGGGTCGACTGTAATGCCGCCCATGCTGGCGGTGAAGTTAAAGCTGGTTTCTTTGGTGGTGATTTTAAGCTCACTTACGGCTTCTCTGAAGATGTTTAATTGGCATTCTATTAACTCTACATCTTTGCCTTTTATCAGTATCGAAAACTCTTCGCCACCCAATCGTGCCACCAAATCTTCTGGAAAATGTTGCAGCATCAGTTTTGAAAACTCAACCAATACAACATCGCCAACGTCATGACCATGGGTGTCGTTGACGCTTTTAAAATGATCCAAATCGAGCATGATCAGCACATATAATTGCGGCGTTTTTACTGCTTGTTTTAACATTTTTGCTGAATTGGTGAAAAAGTAACGACGATTGTAGAGTTCGGTTAAATAGTCGGTGTCGGCAGCTTTTTGAATTTCTTCGAGGTGTTGAAGTTTTTCAATATTTTGGGTGATTCTGCAATAGAACTCTTCAGGGCAAAAGGGTTTACGTAAAAAATCGTCTGCGCCATTTTTGATGAAACGCGCCGATTGATAACCTTTGTCGGCACCCGATATACCAATCACAATTAATTCGTTTTTGGTGTGCTCTTTACGAATTTTTTGCACCAATTCAATACCATCCATACCGGGCATTTCTTGGTCGGTGATCACCATTTTGATTATCTTGTTTTCTTTGAGTGCTTCGAGTGCTTTGGTGCCATCTGGCACACCGATGACCTTGAAGTTACGGCGGCGCAGCAATTGGCAAATCTGGTTGCGGGCGGTTAGTGAGTCATCGACCACCAAAATGCCAATTCTACGGTTGGTCAGTTGGTATTTTAAAATGCGCGCTAGGTAATGAAAAGCTTGGGTATTTTCTTTGGTGATGTAATCGATTACCGGCAGGTTGAGGATTTTACTGCGGGTTTTGTCATCCATGCGGCCAGTCATCACTATGCCTGGTATTTGGTGTTGCAACACAAACGGAATAACTTCGCCGTCTGGGGCATCGGGTAGCCGATAATCTATGGTGGCCAGAAAAAACTCATGTTCTTTGGCTAATAAAACTTTAACCTCGGCAAAGGTGGCTGCGACTGTTACTGTATAACCGAGCGTGGTGGCGATGTGTTCTATGACTTTGGCGACATGATTGCTGTCTTCAACTACTAATAAATGTTTTGACACGGGTACCTCAAAAATTCAGTGTAACGCTGCTATTTAATATAGTCTAAAACAGTGTGTATTAGAATCGCCATAGTGAGGATATTTGCGGTTAAGCTGATGTTGTATAAGGGGAATGGCGCTCTAGGACCTGTTAAACCGCAGAGCGCAAAAAATAAAGGGTTAGTCTTTTTTGGCAGTCAAATATTCGATAATGGCTTTGTAGTCTTCTTTGCCTTTGAGTTTCTTGGCGTTTATCCAATATTTGTTGTTGACGGTAATGCTCGGTACACCAATCTGGCGGATGTCACCTGGAATGTCTAACCAACCTTTGGCCATTTTCTTGGCCGCAATTTTAACGCTAAAATTCTTCATGGCTTTGTCAAAGGCTTTTCCATCAACACCGTTGGCAACAAACAATTTACGGATATCATCAACTGATTTAAAAGTCTTGTTATCTTTGTGCATGAATTCGAAGATTGCCGTGGTGAGCTTTTGGCCCAGCTTCATTTTGTCGATGATGGCTAGGGCTAAAGACAATGATTTTTGCATGTCGGCAGGGCCAAGGCGAGTGGTATCAACATGGCTCTTTTGGAATTTAACGCCCGCAGGTAAATCTTTTTTGATTTGCTTAACGGCGCCTTCAAAACGATAACAATGAGGGCAATAAAATGAAAAGTACTCGGTAACAACCGGTTTGCTGCTGCCTGCATTAGAAAACACCCGATAATGCTCCCCCTCGATGAATCTCGATTGGGCATTGGCATTGAGGCTAAGCCCCAAACTTAATGACAGGGCGACAAAAAATAATGCGATTCTTTTCATAGTAAACTCCATTGTTGGTAAATTCTGTTGCGCTCAGGCTATCACAACCCATCATCATGATGCTTTACACAATTGTAACAATCAATTGCTCAGGGTGTTTCGGCCATAATATTGTTTTAGCCGTTCAGAAAATATACTTAGTTGTATTTGGAGCGTTTGAGTTAATATACTGAATCGAAATGGCTGCGCCACGCATGGCTCAGGCCATTAGATATCTATCTCATCAAGTTGGTGACGATAGATAAACGCTTAACATAGTTATATCAACCATTAGAGTAAAAAAGGGGACGGTTTATGAAAACGATTTTTTCAATAGGTGCATTTTTGATTTTTCTTTCAAGTAATGCTTACGCAGATATATGGACTTCGGCAATACCAAAGGAAGTCCATATTGTACCCAATGGATTGATCTTAATAGGCGACTTTAATATGGATGGAGCCGCATGTGCTAGTGGTCCAAAAGGTATATTGCTATTAAAACCCGATGAAGATTTTGCAATAAAAGTATCAATTGCGCTAACCGCTAAAGCCACAAAGAAGAGAATTCAAGCTTATTTTAAATCTCCGTTAGCCTCTAGTTGTGAGTTAATTCCAGGTGTAGGGATGATGCCGGTTGTTGGTAATTACTTTTGGCAACTTAAAGAATAGTATAATCGGGGCGCTAGAGGTTTAAATCCTTTAGTGCCTACGCATCTACACAACCGTAACAATCAATTGCTCAGGGTGTTTCGGCCACCACATCGTGTTGGTCTTTTAAGTTACTGAGCTTCACAAACCGAATAATCAGCATAACGGCCGCGACTGACAAACCAAAGATCATCGACATCCAATAACCTCTAATGCCGTAACCTTCATATTCAGCCATCCAATAACCTGCCGGAAAGCCAATCACCCAGTATGAAAATGCGCAGATATACATCGGCACTTTAGTGTCTTTTATGCCTCTTAATGCGCCCATAGCGGTTACCTGAGCACCGTCAGAAAGTTGGAATAAGGCAGCAAAAAACAGTAATTGAATTGTTACGGCCAAAACCGCTTCGTCGTTACTATAAAGCGAGGCAAACATTTCAGGGAAGCTCACGAGTAAAATGGCACTGGTGCTCATGACAAAAAATGACATGCCAATGCCGAGGTAACCAACGCTTTTAGCCAACTTCGGGTTGCCTGCACCAACATGAAAACCGACCCTAGAAGACAATGCAATAGAGAGCCCAAGCGGTATCATATAAGTCAATGACGAGATATTGAGTGCCACCTGATGCCCTGCCATTTGATTAATGCCATAGGTGCCAACCATTAAACCTACTGCGGCAAAAAGAGCGACTTCAAGTCCTAAAGAAAAACCCATGGGCACGCCCAATTTCAGCAATTCTTTGAGGGTATGAACATCGGGTTTATGCCAGTGTGTGAATAAACCAATATGCTGATATCGCGAGGTCATAAAAGTAAATAGCAACATCACCGTAAACATATAGAAATAAACCAAACCGGTTGCCCAACCCACACCAACGGCGCCCATGGCTTCTAGGCCAAATCCGCCATAGATGAACCAATAATTCAATAATACATTCAAGGGCAGAGCGCTTATTGCGATATACATGATGATTTTGTTAGAAAACAGCCCTTCGTTGGTAAAACGCAGTGCAAAAAATAAATATAGGCCGGGTAAACCCCACGACAGCGCTTCGAGGTACCCTTGGGCAATTGGGATCATCGCGGCGTCGATACCTAACTGATGGAACACCGGTTCTAAATTTCGCAGCAAAATGAAACTTGGGATGGCCAACAGCAAAGACAAAAATAAACCGTTATGAAACAGCGCACGTATCTCACCATAAGACTTTTTACCGTTGAGTTGTGCGGTCATTGGGTTGAGCACCAGCATAATGCCCGTGACTAGTACGATGATAGGGATGAATAGATTGTTGCCCAGCGCAATAGCAGCCAGCGCTTTGGCACTGTGATTACCAGCCATAATGGTATCGATAACACCAAGACCCGCCTGAGCTAGCTGGGCGATAATAGTCGGGATTGCCAAAGCAATAAGTGCCTGGGATTCAATTCGGTTGCTGCTTGTTTTAGAAGGTGTTGTGTTCAAAAATAGAATGTCCAGTAGGTGCTAGGCGAATAAAAAGTATTATGTTTACGGTAAAAGCGGGGATTTTGAGGCGCGGTGCGGGTCGAATCCGCAAGCATTATACGTCAAATAGCAGGTTTTAAGAATCGATAGTTTTATAAAAGCGCAACGCCTCATCCAATGTTTCTTCACAAAAAACTGCAATAGCGTGTTGGCGTAGCAGCTGGCAAGTCAGGCCTTCTCCAGCAATTTTAACGCCACTGAACGAACCATCATAGACCTGCTTGCTGCCGCACGATGGGCTCGATTGTTTTAAAATAGCCATTTTTATTTGATGTTTACGGCATAAGTTCAGGGCTATGTTTGCCCCTTTTTCAAAAGCTTCGGTAACATCGACACCTAGGTTGGTGATAACCAAACCATTAGGTTGTAACTCGGCAGCAGGGCGCGGGATTGGCAGGCCACCGGTGACCTCAGGACAAACACTTACCAAACGACCTTGATTAAACCAGTCGATAATAATGGGGTTTGTTAGGGCTTTGCTTTTGCCATCAAAACGAACTAATTCGCCAAGAAGGCAACCGCTGATAAGGATTTTTTGCATGTGTGTTGTTTCAAAAAGGGTTGATAAAAAAAACGCGCTTTAGCCAATTTGACAAAAGCGCGTTTATTCAGATTGGCGGGATTACTTCATTGCCAATAAAAATTCAATCAAAGCATTGTAATCGTCAAGTGAACGAATTTCTCTTGAGTTGATTTTGAATTTGTTGTTAACGATAAGCATAGGCACGCTATCGAGCACCTGACGGCTAGACAAGCTAGTCTGATCTTTCTTCATTTTGTTGGCTGCGCCTTTAACGCCGAAGCTTTTCATCAGTTTTTCGAACTGGGCTACGTCGGCACCGTTGGCGGCAAATATAGCTTTAATGTCGTCTTCACTTGTGAAGGGTTTTACATCAACATGAATCTGTTTGAAAATGGCGGCGGTGATCTTGTGGCCAATGCCCATTTTCTCGCCTACAACCAATGCTTTTGACAACGATTGTTGCGTAGCAGGTGATGCGTTGCGCATAAAGTCAACGTGGCTTTTTCTAAACTGTGCGCCTTTAGGCATAGATTTTTCAATTTGCTCTACAATGCGTTCGAACTTGAAGCAATGTGGGCAGTAAAAAGAAAAGTACTCGGTCACATTAGGGGTCGTATCGGCCACTTTATTAATGACTTGATAGTGTTTGCCTTCTTCAAATCGCAACGGAATGGCCGAAACCATAGAGCTGAACAGCAAGGTGATAAATAGGACTGCAAATTTTTTCATGATAGGTGATTCCAGTTACAAGTTGGTGAACGCATTCGATTTATTGTTAGCGTTACATGGTTAATAATTATTGCCATTTTGTAAATGGACAAAATGTAAAGATTGATTACCGAGCAAGTCTACCACAGGTTTTAGGTGGATAAAAAGCTGTGTGTACACCGTTTTTCTATGCGTTGAACGGTATTGATAATAGGCGAAGTTAAATGAATCTTGCCTGAATCGATTAAAAACCTGGCTTTAGTGTTAATGGTGCTTCATTGAGAGCTGATAGTTGCTCTTTAAGTGAGAGAATTTGCTGCTCCCAATATTTGTCTTCGGCAAACCACGCGAAGTTGCGTGGAAACGCCGGATCTTCCCAGCGCTTAGCCAACCAAGCCATATAGTTAATCATTCGCATTGCCCGTAGCGGCTCTATTAACACAAATTGGGCGTGGTCAATTTCGCAAAATTCTTCGTAACCGGCGATAAGCGTATCGAGCTGTAATAGTCGGTTGTTGCGGTCGCCCGACAACATCATCCAAATGTCCTGAATTGCAGGGCCCATTCTGGCATCGTCGAGATCAACAAAGTGCGGGCCATCGTCGGTCCACAAGATATTGCCCGGATGACAGTCACCGTGCAGGCGAATGTGGTCGGTGACAAAAAACTGCTCTTGGGCTTTTTCGACAACATAATCGAGGATGGTATTAAAAGGCGTTTCTAAATGAACAGGAATAAACCCGCTGCTTCTAATGGTTTGCGTGGCTTCGTGTAGATATTCTTCAGGGCCGATGTGGGGGCGATGTTCAAAAGGTTTGGCTTGACCAACCAAATGAATGCGGCCAATGAAGCGGCCCATCCATTCGAGGTGGTCGAGGTTGTCGACTTCAAATTGGCGTCCGCCAACACTTGGAAACACAGCAAACGAATAACCACCATATTCAAATAGGGTTTGGCCGTTAATGACCAGTGGTGGTACCAAAGGCACTTCGGCTTTATCTAGTGCCAGCGCATATTCATGCTCTTCAAGAATTTGCGCTTTGCTCCAGCGCTGTGGGCGATAAAATTTAACGACATACCGGCGTTTGTTTTCGCCCATAAACTGATAAACACGGTTTTCGTAACTGTTTAAGGCCAACAGACCAGACTCACAATAAAGGCCGACACTTTCGATGGCGTCGAGGATAAGGTCTGGGCTTAGGTCGGTAAATGAAAATTGACTCATGGTTTGAAGGCCGGGAAATTGGAAAACACCGAGTTTGTCGCAAGGCAACGGTTTGGTCAAGATGAATCTTGTAGGCGAATGGGCAAGGGGCAGCAAAAGCCAATTTGGTTCGACATTATGGGTTGTTTCTGTGAGGATGCTGTGATTACAATGGGTTATTCAACTACTTATGGTCGTCGACGATGAAAAAGCTCTTTTATTTCCTGATACTGTTAGCCATTGTTGTCGCTATTGATCACCCGAAGATTAATCAATTCTACGACGATACGCTGGGCAGTTTTAAAATGTTTGCCAGAGAAGGTATAAAAACGACTAAGAATCCGGGCGGCGGAAAAGTTTTTCGTGAAGTTGAAAAGCACTTTGCCAGTTATTCTAAAGCCGAAATTAAAATGATTGATAAGTTGACCAAAAACAACCAAGAGGTTTTGGCTTTTAGAAAGGCCTTTTGTGTTGATGGCGAGTTTAACCCTATTATTTACGGCACCAATTTAAAACAGTTTTGCGCCATCATAGAAAAACATAAACGCCAGTTGAGTACCGTTGTAAAATAAAACGGTGCTAATAAAATAGAATAACAATTCGCTCACCCGCCTACAAAGCAACAATCCAATGGGGTAGTTCATGCAACAAACCAAGCCTGATTCATCACCAAAAAGTCCTTTTAAATCTTATATACCCGATGAGCTGACGGTGCCTATGCTAATAAGCGCCCCGCACTGTGGTACCGAGTTAACCGAAGAATTCCGTCAAAATGCGGCGTCACCAGACATTCTTAAGGTGCCCGACACCGACTGGTTTGTTCATCAACTGTATGATTTTGCAAGTGAATTGAACATTCCTATGGTTCACGCTGTGTATTCTCGTTATATCATTGATTTAAATAGACAACTGCCCGGTGAAGCCAATCTTTATCAAAACACCGCACGTACCACAGGTTTAGTGCCACTCAATAGCTTTGCTGGAAAACCCATTTACAAAGAGGGCTGTGAGCCTAGCGAAGCAGAGATTCAACAGCGAATTGAGCTGTATCACAAGCCTTATTACGCGCAGGTCTCTAAAGTATTAAGCCAGCTGCAAGAGAAATTCCCAATTGTGATGTTGTACGACGGGCACAGTATTTTGGGTCAAGTTGAAGCGATTCAACCCGAACCTTTTCTTGATTACATGCCGGCGAATCGCACTGGGGTGACTTGCCCCAATGCGTTTATCGACAAAGCACAGGCCATCATCGAAAAGCATGGCGCCAGTTGTATTGCCAATGGACCTTTTCAGGGCGGCAATATCACCCGTAGCTTTCATAATGCCGACAAACAGATTTTGAGTTTTCAAATGGAGATCAGTCAGCGTATATACATGAATGAGCAAACAGGCGAGAAGTGTGAGCCGAACTGGTCGCAAACGGTGGTTATCTTACGCGAAATCATTGAAAGCTTTTCAGCTATGTTGTTGCAAATGAATGAGGACGCCAAATGAGTAACTTTCATGCCAGATGGTTGTTCGATGGCGAGCAGTGGCTGGCTGAGCAGTATTTTAAAGTCGATGAAAAAGGCTGCTTTAAAAGCGTTTTGCAAGAACAGGCCAACGAGGTTAAATCACTTGGCGTGGTGATCCCCGGTTTTGTTAATTGCCATTCTCATAGTTTTCAACGTGCTATGGCGGGTTTGGGTGAGCGTATTTCACTTGAAGAGGGCGAAGACAGTTTTTGGAGTTGGCGCGCACAAATGTATCATTTAGTGCAGTCGTTAAACCCAGATACTTTCAAACAAATTGCCGACTGGTTATACGTCGAAATGCTAGAGGCCGGTTACACATCGGTAGGCGAATTTCATTACCTGCACAACAAACCTGATGGACAGCGATACCCCGACCAAACCGAGCTGGCGACCCGCTTGTATAACTCGGGAGTAGAGACCGGAATGCGAGTGTGCATGTTGCCAGTGTTGTACAAAAATGGTGGTATGGGCAAACCTCTTGAAGCGCATCAGTTGCCTTTTGGTATGACTGATTTAGAAGAATACGACAATTATCACCAACAATTACAAGCCAAAGTGCCCGAAGGTTTTCAGTTGGGCGTGACCGCACATTCGATTCGTGGCGTAGACAAAGACACCATGAAAGCTTTTTCGCAGCGTTATAGTGAGCGCGGTATTCCAGTACATATTCACATTGCTGAGCAACCGGCAGAAGTCGACGATTCGGTGGCCTTTTATGGTAAGCGCCCGGTGCAGTGGTTGATTGAAGACATTGGTATTAACCAAAACTGGACGCTGGTTCACGCAACGCATGTGACAGACGAAGAAGTCAACGCCATGGCTGGCGCAAACGCCGTGGTGGGTATTTGCCCGTTAACCGAAGCTAACCTTGGTGACGGTATTTTTCCGATGAAAGAATTTATGGCTCGAAATGGCGCGATTAGCATTGGATCAGACTCACACATTCGAATCGACCCGTTTGAAGAGTTAAGGCTTATTGAATATTCGCAGCGTTACAAACTGGGCGCTAGAGCTTGTTTGACCAACAAAGCTGCTGTATCACCCGGCTTGAACTTAGCGGCAGCTTGTTATGCCGGTGGCTTGCAGTCGTTGAAGATGAACACCGGTTTTTTGAAAGACGGCTTTTATGCTGATTTTGTTGAACTTCGTGATGATCACCCCGCGATGTTACGTGAAGACCCGGCAACCTTATGGGATGAAATGATTTTTGCCGGTGGCCGTGAGTTGGTGAAAAACGTTTTTAACGGTGGCAAGCAGGTGGTGTTTGATGGCAAGCATAGTTTGCATGATGAAAAGCTTGAGGGTTTGCGGGCGCTTTATAAGGCTTTGTGATTGTGAACAAGGTCGGGTAATCACGGGGGATTACCCCCAATGCCATTAAGTTTAGCAACTCTTCAGTGTTGGTTCCGTATTAACTGCGGGGCCATGCTCATATTGCGTTACCTCTCCAGTTAAAATCCCAGCCATCCACTGTAATCTACTGCCAATACGTTGATTGTTTTTGTGCA
>CALKGI010000276.1 GCA_938085045.1 uncultured Alteromonadaceae bacterium | reverse complement strand
GTAAGAGCGGCGTCCCCGCCGCGATAAATGGCGAAGCCATTTCATATAATACAGTTCTAAATCAATTCGTTATGAGGTTGAATCAAATTCATCGCGGCGAGACGCTTCGCTGCTGCCGCTCCTACCACACATCCAAAAGTCGGTAAAAATTGTTCCCGTAGAATGGGGGACGTTCGACAGCCTAGGTCTAGGGTAATAAAATGATGGGTAAATAGTCTGTTAGACCCAACCAACTACCCTACATGGACTGGTAATATTGTTGATTTACCCGCCAACACCACAATTGAATGGAAGTGTATTAAACGTGATGCTGGTGCGGTAGTTTGGCAAGCTGGGGCGAATAATGTAGTGACTACTGGTGCTAGTGGCAGCGTTGGTAGTGTGGGGAGTTTTTAGGTTAATTGTTTTTCGTTAGTGGGTTGCTGATCATATCAATAGAGCAGCAACTCAGCATCGGGACTGGTAATACCCTCAAGCTTGCACAAACTCACCCAAATTACGAGACTCCTGATCAAACTCAACACCAAGCAAAACAATCTTCTTATCGCCGCCCTGATACTTTTGGGCATACTGCTTGTCATGAATTTGTTGCAGCGCTTCTTCTTTGGTGCCGTTAAGCTTAAATTCAATAATATAAATAGAATCGGCAGTTTGTAGTACACAATCGATACGACCTCTATTCGTGCGTACTTCTGCTTCGATGCTTAACCCGAGCAGCGTAAAAATTGCATAAAACAATGACTGATAATATTTCTCAGCTTTAAGGGTTATGTCATAGGGGATCTTGGCAAAAAAGTGCCCGAGGGTTTCGAAAAAATCATCTAATTGCCCTTCGTTTAATTGTCGAATCAATCGTCGGCTGAAATTCTGTCCTACCCCCGCGCCCAAATTGCTGTATCTGCCAGCAACTGAATCGTAAAACGATTTTTTAACCTCGAAGTTGCCAAAACGGCGCGGGCGCGACAGAAAATAAACTTTACCAGATTGGATTAACTGATGAACAAGCGCGGTTTTATCCACATACAAATAGTTTTCTTCTCGGATTTCTGAAAACGTTTGAATGCCAAGAGGGTATTTAATGATTTGTCTAAGGTCCTAAACTGCCAAACAACTTACACAGGCATAATGATAAGGGATGCTAACAGTATAAATCGCGCGGGCCTATGGAGTCCAGCAAGGTTTGATTTGAGATAGTGTGATGAAAGACAACTCTATTGATAGAGCAGCAAATGCAGGAGCGTTTTATAGACCCGGTCGGCGCTGTAAAACGCACGACCGATTCTCGTCAGTTAAAGGCTAATAAACCGTTGTGTTCTCTGCATAAGGAAAATAGCCGCAGGATTTCATATAAATTCTGACTTTTCTTTTGGCCATATGGGCAGCGGTTAAAAGAGACAATTGTTCTTTGTAAAACGGTGCACTGGTATTAATTTGTAAAAGTCCTGAGGCGTTTGATTCACAACCCAAATCAAGTACGTTGCCAGCAACTTTTACGTAAATATTATCGTTCGGTTGTACCGTTATGTATTCTATCGTTGTGGGACCTATCCATCCCGGAGAATCTACAGCTAGCACACTATGGCTAACGCTCAAAGACAACAATGCGGCACATTTTACTAATGTAGATATTTTCATAACTTTTTCCATTTATATTCTATCGTGCCGAGTGACACAATTTAATCGCGGATTCTACCAGATAACCTATTAACCACAAAGTAAAAAGCCTATAAAACACACGAACCCTGACTGTTAACACCGCATCAAATCAGGTTCAGAACCAACTGAGCACTCAAATACAACAACACCGAATACAAGCTTGTCAAAGCAATGGTTTCTACCACGCAATGCATGTTTTGGTTAGTTTTTACTTTCATTTGATACTCCCCCGTTTTTTATTTGCAAAGGTGCGCAAAGCACACCTTTGCAATTCAAGCCATTACAACTTGTGAACAACCCCACTGCGCTCTTTAAGTAGCACAGGCTCACCATCAATCTCGACTTCAAAGCTGACATCTACCGCGTAAGGTTGGTCGGTCATGCCCGGTTTGAGTTTAAGTTTGCTGGCAAACTGGCGGATTTCATACGGCTTGATATCTACCTCTTCTTCAATCATAGGTTCAACAAACAAATGGCTTGGATAAGCAGTAACACGCATTTTACCTTTGGTTTTACCTGCGTGCGGACCGCGAAATTCCGACACTATGCTCACCGACTCACCATTATTACTGGCTTGCTCAACAATCGCCATTGATGACCATGGATACGGCTGGGCATCGCTACCGCTAGTTAGCACAATATCTGCGCCCATCCAATTGACCTTGCTTGTGGCGACTATTTTGTCATTTGAACTTCTAGTCGCAGCCGTAGTAATCAAGCTCACTTGACGTTTACTACCTGCCTCTAACGTACCGCTGGCTTGTTGATTTACACTACTTTGAGCAACCTCAAGCGACAGCTCGGCTGCCACAGCGCTGGTGTTTTCGATAACCGCAGCAACTTCTCTGCTTTGATTGTCTTGCTCTTTACGCCATTCAAGTCTTAGTTTCATGCCAGACAATTCAATCAATGCTTGATTGATTTTGTCACTCGCTGCCCCGCTCGCTTTAATCGTGTTGACCAAATCAGGCAGTTTTCGTGTAAAAGCCATCAACGATAATTGTTGTGCTTTTGGACCTTTGTCGGTTGCTGATATCATCATATTATTAAGCTTTTCAAGCATTGCTGGCGCATTATCGCCCAAGCGCCAAATCGCACGAGTCAAACGGCTAATCGCACCATCTGCCGGGTTACGCCACGGGTTAACCGCAGCTTGTTGCGACAAGTCAGCTTGATGTGGTGCCAAGTCGCGGCCATCGTCAAAAAACGGCGTCACCCGGTGCTGGGCATTTTCTGCTAACACAGCAACATGGCGACTTAACAATTTTTGTCTGGTCGATTCGCTTATATCAAAACTGGCCACAAACTGCTGATTGGCAGAACGCAGGGTGAATTTTAATGCTGCACTATCAATCGTTACCTGTACGCCCAATTTAGGGTTTGACTGGTTTTCTAAATCGCTTATCAATTCAAACGGCAAGGCGAAACTGATGTTATCTGCGCCAATGGTTTTACCTTCAACAACTAAGGTTTCGCCTCGGTCGATTTTAATGCTCAGTAATTTATCGTTATCGGGGTTATACGATTTTTGTTTAAAAGTACCGACCTTTTTGTCGGCTTCAATTAATTTTTGCGAAGCTTCGGGTATGTCTATACCGAGTGCTAAGCCTACGTGTCCACGATGTAAATGATCTTTTTGATAGGCAACTTCGATTGCTAAACTTGGCGTATCGCCGCCTCGGTTAACATCGCCAATCAATGTAGATTTTTCTGGCAGTGGCTGGTCATATTTAAACGGGATATATTGAGGTTTGTCACCGGGTTTAAGGAAAATATCCATTCTCGGCGAACCATGTTCATAACTGTTGTTGAGCGCTTTAACCCAGTATTGATTCCCGTCTTGCTCCCACGGGCCAGCGGCAACATTAAAGGTTTTGTTGATGTTTTTAACATACTGGGCAAAGTCTTTTTCAACCTGTGACCAGTCGCCAAAAATATCTTCCATCACTTGTTTCGACACCGCTTCGTTGTTCTGTTCTGGTGCTCGGCGTAAGGCCGCCATTTCGTCGCGATAAGCTTTGAATAAATGTGCGCGTTTGGGGTCGTCGAGCATAAAGTGAACGATAAAAAAGTTAACGCCTCGGTAAAGCTGTGGGTTGCTAGTCATGTCTAATATGCTGGGTGAATTAAGCTGCTCGTACTGTTTAAGGCCAAGACGAACGTAATCCATCGGTGAGCCACGGTCAAACTGCATGACCTTGAGTTGTTTCTTTTTAGGGTCGTAGTAATGGTGTGCTAATGCATCGGCGGTGCCTTCGGTAAACCAAGTAGGCAACCAACCGGGATAATCCATTAAGGCCATTTGAAAGGCATGGCCCTGTTCGTGAATAACGATGTAGCGTTGATGTTGCTGACGAGCACTTGGGAAACTGTATCCGGCAAGGTTGTAATACATTGCTTCGCCGCCAGCGTTAATGCCGCGTTGCAAGCCATCGTCGGTAACAAATATTTTGGTGTCTCTTTTGCTCGACCCATACACAGCAGCAATACGCTGATTTTCGATGTTAGCAGGCTCTGCGCCAAACAGTTCTTTGTAGTGCGGGTACGACATTTCGAGCAGCTCAAGATAGAGCTTTACCTGATCTTGTGGGCGGTCGCTTTTGAGCGCAAAGTGCTTAGAAACATACCAATCAAACCCCGGCGAATTACTGATTTTACCGTGGCTGTAAGTATAAGGGATTTGTTTGCCGACTTTTACAATGTCGATATGATTTAAGGTCGAAACACGTCCGGTGGCAATGATGTCGACGTTAAGTTCAGCAGGTGCCGGAATCGATTGTGCTGTAGTGATTTCGGTATTAGATTCTACATTTTTAGCTGGTAATGGCTGATTTTGAGCTTGATTTGAAGCCGTTTGTTGGCAACCACTCAATGCGATACAAAGGGAGACGGCTAGGGCTATTGAGGTTTTTTTCATGGGTCACCTGTTTAAATTATTAACGAGAAAATGCGAGACTGAGATCTCGCATTTTTTGATAGTCGCCCCGATAAGTCCGTTAATTCGAGACGTTGATACATCCTATATGTAAAAAACCCGAAGCCAAATGGGGAATGGCTCCGGGTCTGGTTGCAGTGTTAACCTTATCTGCTCACTCCAGCATTAAAGGGGGAGTGTCTTCCTTGACTATATCGGGTCGTGGAGAGAACGAGACCAACCGCCGATATGATGCAACCAAAACTGGTTTAGTGACCATACCTGTGTCGTGGCTAGGACAAACCCCGACACTGGTATGATGCGGCTAAAAATGGGTAATTGCGGCACACGGATGTGCTGCTATTTCAACCGGCAGCCGTTGCTGACGTTGAAATGTGAGCAAAGCTCCACTTGCTTGAGCGTCGCGGTTTCCTATCACTTTCATGGATGAAAGTGATAGGACAATAACTAGAAACGATATTGAGCTGTCAATGATACCCAACGACTGCCTTGCAGTGCTGTTGCATTGCCCCACTCTGGGTTATGAACCGTTTCGCCAGCGTCGTTAGTCAAAGTACCGGCCTGATTCACTGCAACAGCAGTGTCAGTGTTCAGTACGTTGTAAACGGTGCCTTTAAGTTGAAGTTCGTTACCCATCACATCTGTGGTGTATATCAAGCTCAAATCAAGGTTAGCGAAGAACGGAGTTGTACCCGCTGTGCCACGTGGGCGTGGGTTACCTGCTTCGTCATAAAACGCTGTGCCGTCACCACGCTCTGTACGACTTGGACAAGCAGCCCAAGGCGAACCGTCGGCGCAAGAATCAACACCCTCTGGGTGAATACCCATGTAGTTGACTGGTGTACCAGTCGAAAGCGTAGTGGCAAAACCTAGCGCCAAATCATCTGTTAACTCATAGAAACCGTGTACTTTGAACACGTGACGACGGTCACTTGGCAAGTTACCTTTGGCGTGATCTTGCAAGCCTGCATAGTCATAAGAAACTGTCCAACCCGGGTCTGCTTGGTTATCATTTTGATTAACTAGGCCAGCGGTGTTACCCCACAAGTGTGACCAAGTATAAGTTGCGTCAATATACAATTTAGAAGTCGCCTGACCTTTAAGACCAAAGGCAAGTGCAGCGTATTGGCGTTCAGCTTTTGGCATACCCATTTCTTCAGCGCTCAATACAATGCGTTCTTCTTCGCCGTCACGGTTGAAGTCACCAGTAACATCTAAGCCAGCACCCGGATTGAATACCATCCAGCTACCGCCGCCTGGTAAACCTTGTGCTTCGTACCAGTTGTTCATCACCTGACCCAAATCGGCATCTTCAATTGAACGTTTCAATTCACGATGAATAATACGGGCACTGGCTACCATGTCGCCGTCAAAGACTTCTTGCTCGTAACCAAGCGTGAATTCGTCAGAGTACATTGCTTTTAAATCATTGTGAGCAACAGATGTTGGCGATACCAACGCGCTGTCTTGCTGTAAGAAATAACCTGTTTGTGCGCCACGGCTTGGTGAACCATCAGCCAAGATAACGCCTTCGCCAGTCGCTGTTATTTCGCCTGGTGCATAATACCAATGCTCATCATGACGTGAACCACCTTGAGTGATATTCATGTTCGCTGAAATAGGCTGGAAATAGCGCCCCCAAGTAGCGAAAACTTTGCTGCTGCCATCGCCAGTCAAGTCGTAAATGGCTTGCAAACGTGGAGCAATTTGGTTTTTAACTTCGGCATAAGATTCGCCAGTCGACAATTCGTTTGAGAAGTTACTGACACGTACGCCAAGGTTCAATACTAAATCGTCAGTCGCTTGCCAGCTGTCTTGGGCATAAACTGAAGTTGATTTAACATGAGAGTCAGAGAAATCGTTACGAATACGTTGTCTAACGTATTTTGAACCCGCTGGCACACCCACTAAATCTGCATTACCTGCATTGGCAACCAACAAAGTCCACCAACCTCTTGAACCGCTGCCGCCTTCGCCAAGACCATTTTGAACGTCAGTAAAGTCAACATGAGTATCATAGTAATCGATACCAAATTTGAGTTGATGCTCGTCTAAATCCCACATTAAATCTGCACGGAACTGGTCACGTGTAAATTCACTGTCAGTTACCTTATGTGCACTGTAGTTGTTGATGTTTGTTGTTCCGCCACCACCTTGGCCGTCGTTGTTGGCCCAGTTTGACCAAACACCAGGAATGTCATCGCTGGCATCACTTTCGTCAACCTCGGTAACTCGGCCCGCAATAACTTCTAAAGAAACATTGTCGCTAAGTAATGCGGTGTATTTAATACCCGAGATAGTACCACCATCGGTCGCCTGACCTTTACCACCAGTTGCATCACCCAATTGCTGAGTATCTTGGTCGTAGTTGTAAGTGTCCCATTTATTTTCGTTTTCGAAGTTAATATGGGTGAATTCAATTGAATGGTTGTCGGTGATATACCAATCTACTTTGGCCATGTAACGGTCTGATTTACTTTTTCCTTTACTGGCGCTGCTTGAACCTTTGCTCCAATAATCATTTTCTTGCGGAGCATACATTGCATAGAAGAACACTTGATCTTCAATGATTGCACCACTGGCTTCAAGTGAAATACGAGTGAAGTCGCTTTCATCTTGAGAGATGTTGTTGCTAATAGTGCCGTCTCTACGAGTCAAATCTGAATGACGGTCGCGCAATGATTCGTTGTCGTGACGTACTTTTACGCCAAATTCAAATTCGTTACTACCAGATTTTGTCACCGAGTTAATGATGCCGCCCAAAGCGTTACCAAACTCAGATGAAACACCGCCCGACTGAACTTCAGTTTGTGCAACAGCAGCGAATGGAATGTCAACCACACCTAGGCCAGTACGGATATTGGTGATGTTAATACCGTTGAGGTAATAACCATTTTCTGCTGAAGATGAACCACCAATGTTTGGTGAGCCACCAAAGCTACCGCCTGAAGTTTTTGAGGCACCCGGTGCCAACAATGCAACACTGTTAAAACCAGTATTTACTGGTAAAATTGCGAGTTCGTCATCAGTAACAACCAAAGAACCCGTCGAAGAACCAAGGTCAACATAGGCAGTTTGAGATGAGCCAGTGATTGCAATTTTTTCGATTGAATCAACGTTGCTCAAGGTACCGTTGTAAATTTGGCCACCGAGTTTTACAACAAAATCTTTTTGCTCAATTGAGCGAAAACCAGGTTTGCTGATAGTAATTGAGTAGTTACCTACAGGCAGTTTACGCAGTACATAGTTACCTTCACTGTCGGCAACAATTGTACGGCTGATGCCCTTACCTTTGTGGGTCAATACCACAGTGGCGTTTGCACCGGCGTTGATGTGACCTTTAATGGTACCACTGAAGTTATCGTTAGCCATTGCTGGCATTGCGCTGCCAAGCACACCCATTAAAGCTGATGCGATCAGCGTTTGTTTAAATCTGCTCTTGTTTGAGACTACTTTCATTACTTTTCCTCGTTACTAGTCGGTTGATACGTAATCGACGCTTGTTATTGTTATCCACTTAAAGCCTTGTTTCCTTAGCTTAATTGAGCGCAATAACAAGTTATTGTGTGCAATGAATATATTATTTTGTTGGTGTGATGTAAAGCAAAACGTGGAAGTTTATTTACGACTGTCGCATTTTGGTTACAAAGAAATAACTTAACGCCGTTTTT
>CALKGI010000275.1 GCA_938085045.1 uncultured Alteromonadaceae bacterium | reverse complement strand
GGCTAAAATAAGCATTAGCTTCGTTATTAATCTTGCCATTAGAGTGACTAGTGGCGGCGATTAATGCCTTGCTACTGCTTATTTTCCCAATTGGTCCGACACATCGGCAAAATCAGACCAGTGAATTAATGTCATTGGTATTATTACTGTATTTGGCTGTTTGCCTCAGCAGTCGTTGCATCTTAAACAAAGCACTGATTTGACGTTAGTAAATACCGGACTTTATATTGTTAATAATTAGACCTAATAATAAATGGTTTATTTATCAATGTATTGGAAGCATGTTAGTGATGAAATTAAATCATTTCTCAAATAAAACTTTTTTGTTCACTAGCCAATGAAGTAGTGTTTTAGCGGTTTTTGTTGCGGGCTAAACGCGCTGCCAGCTTTTAAAAGAAGCAATGCTGTATTGTCTAAAAAATCTTAGTATCACTTTCACGCCTTAACTCGGCAAAAATCCCAATTTCCCACGGGCGCATTGCTAGCACTAACGAAGTACCAAAACGTTCGTTTACTGGCAGACTTTCGTCTTCGGCGTGAAAATGATTGAAATCTTGCATCAGCTTTTGGGCTTTTTTGATCATTTCTTTGTTTGCGTGGCGCGACAACATACCATTTAAAAATACTCGGTATTCACCGGGGCCGTTAAAGGTGCTTTTGAAAAACTCGGCTTGTACGCTGCGCTCGTAAAATCGTTGAATTGGGCCGTTGGGTAACCAGCTGAAACTGCGGTCGACCATACGTTTTACGCGGTTACCCGGCTGTAATTGAATTATCTTCATGCGGTCGAGTTTGGCCATTAGCTGAATGCCTTCGAGTTCGTCAATAACGTAGGTTTCGGTTATCTCGGGAAATTCCCAGTGGTTGAGTAGCAACACGGCCATGAGCAATAACCGTACATTGGCCACTAATTCTTTTTCCTGCTCGTGGCTGAGGCTAATGATAAGCTCGGCTTGTTTTTCCATTAGTACGATTAGTTCGCTGATCTCTAATCCAACAAATTCACAAATCCGCTCAAAGCGCTCTAGCGAAAAGGTTTTTTCGGCAAACAGGCGTTTGACACTGGCTTCAGACAGTTGCAATGCAAGGGCGACATCTTTGTAGGTTTTGCCTTGTTGGCGGATCACCTTTTTCAGGGTTTGGATCATGGCTTGAGACTGTGACATGGGCTCGGCTTGATGAAATTTGAGTTGAGTAAATGCACTGTAGCATCCAATCGGGCAAGGATCTGTAAAAACTGATAGTATTTAAAGAACACAATCAAGTGAAACAACACGCCGATGGATGATGAACCGCAGCTGATACGCCATTTTAAGATGGGCACTTTTGATGTGTTACCCAAACGCAATCTTTTGGTTCAAAACAATGAAGAACAAAAAATAGCACCCAAGGCAATGGAAGTGCTGATGGCGTTAATTCGCCGCTACCCCGATACCGTATCGCGCAAACATATTATCGCCACCGTGTGGAGCGACCAGCCGGGTGCCGATGAGTTGTTAAACAAAGTGATGGCCAATTTGCGCGACCATTTACACGACACCATTCGAAATCCGCTTTATATCGAAACCGTGGCCAAAAAAGGCTATCGCATTATCGCTCAAGTTGAATTCGAGACGACTGAAAAAGCCAAAAAAAATAAAGCGCCACTGTATTGGACGGCTTTTATAGTCACCATTGCGGTGGTGGTGAGCGCTTATCTGATTTGGTCAACGGGGTCACAACCGAGCCAAACAGGCCATTTGGTGCAGCGCATTTCATTTGAGTCGTCAATACAAAATGAAAGTGCCCCCAGCTTAGACCCAAACAGTCAGTTTGTGGTGTTTTCGCGTTTTGATCAGCAATCGAGTGATTTGTTTATTCGCAGATTGGCGCAAAATCAAGCCAGTGAGTTGGTGAACACCCGTGGGTTTAATGAGTTCAGCCCGGCGGTTTCACCCAAAGGTGATGAGGTTGCTTATTTTTCGGTGAACAGCAGCGGTTGCACTATCAATGTGATTGATCTGATCTCGCGCATTTCACGCAATGTAGTCGATTGTGGCACCGAGATTAATAACTGGGTCACACTGCAATGGTCTAAAGATGGCAAACACTTATTAAGCTCTCGGATAAATCCAACCAGTCAATTGTTTGAAATTGTTGAGTATCAGGTGATTGATGGTGCCGTGCGCAGAACCATATCACCCGAGTCTAAACGCCAAAGTTATAGCAAGCCTAGTTACTCACCCGATGAATTGCAGGTGGTATTTGCCACTTTTGATACCCTCGACAGAAGTTGGTCACTTAATATTAAGCAGCGCAATGGTGCCATTAAAACGTTGTTTAAAACCAGTAACCACATCAGGGATACCAAATGGCTAGGTAATCGCATTTATTACAGTGTACTTAACTCTGCCAAGGCATCTGGAGTGTGGTATTTTGAACTCGCATCTAATCAATCGGTGCAATTGACCGCGACCAATACTCGCTTTTTTGATGTCAGTAACGACGAAAAGTTATTGATAACCTCCGAAGGGGCCAGCACCGTTAACGTGTGGCAGTATTATCTCGAGCGTGAATTATTAACAGAAAAAACACGCATCACGGCTAATCGTCAATTCAACTATTCACCAAAACGTGCACCCAGAGGCGGGCAAGTCAGTTACGTGTCTAACCGCTCGGGTAACGTCAATTTGTGGTTAACGCCCTCCAATGAACAAAGCGCACGCATGATCAGCAACTTTACCAGCGGCAACATCATTGACTACTCATGGGCACCCAATGGACAATCACTGTTGATTTCTCACTTCGATAATAATCAATACAGTGTTTATAGCATTAATGCGGCGCCTGATACGGCCAGTGAATTGGGTGCTCCAAATACTGATAAAAGGTATGCCGTATGGCTGGCAGACCAACAACACATAGTGTGGAATGAAAAAATTGATGACCAGTGGCAACTGGTCATATTTGATAGCAAAACCAACACTCAACAATTGATAGCCAAATTGGCTGTGGCGCAGTTATTACCCGGTGATAAAGATGAAGTGTTGTATGTTAAAGCAGGTGGCAACGAATTGCTGCGTCACAATGTGGTGAGTAATGAGATTTCGGCGTTAAAGCTCAGTGACTCAGAAGGTTTTGATGAACATCAGTGGGTTGTTATCGCCCCCTATGTGTATTTGCTTGAACATGAGGGCGAGGATACTTTTTTGCTGAAAAAGCGTTTGAATAATGGTGGGTTAGTTAAGCGCTGGAAGATTTTAGATGCGGTTAAACCAGGCTCGACCTTTGACATTGATGTTAATAACCAGCGCTTGTTAATACCCGTGATTGAAGAGTTGAGTAGCGACCTTTATCTATATCGTTTTTAATCTTTTCCACTTAACGTATCAATCACCTCTTTAAGCTGTTGAACCGCCTCTTTTTTGCCAATCTTGTTCAAATCTAAATCAATATCCAGCCCTTGTTGTTTACGGTGAATGTGGGTGGCGTCAATGTGCTGATCACTGTGGCGTAATACTTCGTGGGTTTGTATTGGGGTGGCAATGCCTTTGACCATGATTTCAGCTAAGGGGTTGCTGACCACTTTGTCGGCTACTAATTGTTGGGTGGTGTGCGAAATCAATATTTGGTCGGGCTCGGCATGAGATTCGAGGCGACTGGCTAGATTTACGTTTCCGCCAATTATGGTGTAGTCCATGCGGTCTTCGGCGCCAAAGTTGCCCACGGTGCAATAACCTGTGTTGATGCCCATGCGAATATGAAACGGTAGTTTGTAACCTTGCTCTTGCCAATAGGCTTTAAGTTCGGCCATTTTTTCTTTCATCGCTAACGCCATATTAACGCAGGCTTGAGCATCTTCATGGGTGCCTTTACTTTCAGGGTCGCCGAAAAATACCATCACTGCATCGCCGATAAACTTGTCTATGGTGCCGCCGTGCTCTATCGCTATTTGAGTCATGGCGGTTAGGTAGACATTTAGCACCATGGTCATGGCTTCTGGGTCCATGGTATCGGTGAGTTGAGTAAAGCCCTGAATATCAGAGAAAAATACCGTTAGTTTTTTGCGAGAGGTTTCTAGTCTTACTTCT
>CALKGI010000274.1 GCA_938085045.1 uncultured Alteromonadaceae bacterium | reverse complement strand
CTTTGTCGACCTTACCACGCACCGAAGACCCACGAATTACCAACCGCGTTGCCAGTGTTTTTACCCTGCTACCCGGTGCCAGCGCCGAGCGCGTAGAAGCACTGGTCAGCGAAAAAATAGAAAGCAAGTTGCGCAAGCAGTCTGAAATAAAGCGCATTACCTCAACCTCTCGGCCCGGTGTGTCTATGGTAAAAATTGAGCTCAAAGATGAGATCACCAATACCACCCCCATTTGGTCTAGAGCACGTGATTTACTCAATGACGTTACGCCAGATTTACCAAAAAATGCGTCGATACCTCGATTAGATGACGACAAAGGTTACGCGTTTACCTTGTTGTTATCACTAAACTGGGTGGGCGATAGCGAAGCCGATTTAGCCGTGTTGGGCCGCTATGCTAAAGAGTTACAAAATCAATTGCGCACCGTAGCTGGCACCGATTATGTCGAGCTATATGGTGAACCCGACGAAGAGATTTTATTGCAAATCGACCCAGACCGAGCTGCCAGCATGGGTTTGTCGGTGGCACAAATAGCCCAACGAATAGAAGCTGCCGATGCCAAAGTCAGTGCGGGGCAGCTAGTCAATCAGCACAACCAAATGCAAGTAGAGCTGACTGGCGAACTCAATTCGGTCAATCGCATCAGGCAAATTCCACTGCGAAATGACGAGCAAGGTTATATCACCCGTATGGCAGATATTGGCCAAGTTAGCCGTCAGTTACAATGGCCACCGCGCGAAATGGCTGTAGTAAATCGCCAAGCTGCCGTAGTGATTGGCACCCGCATGTTGCCGCAATTGCGCATCGACCAGTGGACCGGCACCGTGCATCAACAACTCGAAGTATTTAAACAAATGTTACCGGCCAATGTGGCGGTAGAGGTGATATTCGACCAAAACAGTTACACCGACACTCGCCTTAGCGAACTGGTCGCCAATATTTTGGTTGGTTTTATGCTAATCGCCGGCGTATTGCTGGTGTCTTTAGGGTGGCGTTCGGCGTTGGTGGTTACAGTTTCATTGCCATTAACCGTGTTATTTACCTTAAGTTTAATGAAGTATTTCGGTTTGCCGATTCATCAAATGTCGGTCACAGGCCTAGTTGTGGCGCTCGGTATTATGGTCGATAACGCCATTGTTATGGCCGACACCATACAACAAAGAATGCTACAAGGGCTTAAAGCCACACAAGCGGTCATCGCTTCACTCAAGCATTTATGGTTGCCATTACTCGGCTCTACTTTAACCACTATATTGGCGTTTATGCCAATTGTGTTAATGCCAGGCCCTGCTGGTGAGTTTGTTGGCGGCATTGCGCTGAGCGTCATATTCTCCTTGATTGGTTCTTATTTTATCTCGCACATTGTGGTCTCGACTATGGCTGGGCGCTTTGTTAAAGCAACATCTGAAGGACCGGCTCGCTGGTATCATAACGGCATTAAATTTAATGTTGGTGGGGCCTTATTCACCCGCTCTTTGCACTGGGTGCTTAAGTATCCTCGTACAACCATCGCGTTGGTGTTTCTGCTGCCATTAAGTGGCTTTTTATTAGCGTCTAAGCTTGATGAGCAGTTCTTTCCGGCATCAGACCGAGATATGTTTCACATAGAGCTGAACCTGCCAAGCCAAAGCAGTATTTTGCATACTCAAAAGGTCACTGAGCAAATTACCAACTTGCTTGAAGACGAAAAAGGCATCATTGATGTCCGCTGGTTTATCGGCAACGATGCCCCTTCGTTTTATTACAATATGGTGCCACGTAAAGAAGGTGCTAAAAACTATGCACAAGCGATGATCACCGCAGAAGATTTTGTTGCCACCAACCGCTTAATACCTCAGTTGCAACGCAAGCTCGATGACAAAATTCCAGAAGCGCAAATTCTGGTGCGTAAATTAGAGCAAGGCCCTCCGTTTAATGCGCCGGTAGAAATTCGAGTGTTTGGGCCAAACCTCGACACGTTAAAATCTGTCGGACAAGACTTACGGCGAATTTTTGCCGATACGCAAGATGTAGTTCATACCCGCACCACACTACAACCGGGCACACCCAAAGTTTGGTTAGAAGTGAATGAAGAGGCAGCACAATTGGCCGGATTGACCTTAACCGACATGGCTGGCCAGTTACAAACCTCATTGCAGGGGTTGACCCAAGGTAGCGTACTCGAATCAACCGAATCGATTCCTGTACGGGTGCGCGTTGGCAACGAAGACCGCCAAAGTGTGCAAGACCTTTACAACCTTAACCTGCTCTCATCAAACGAACAAAAGTACATTCCGGTTTCGGCCATCAGTGATTTAAAAATCGAACCGGGTTTAGGCGCAATACCTCGCCGAGATGGCAGCCGAGTGAATGTTGTAGAAGGTTATATCCGAGCTGGCGTATTGCCATCAACCGTGGTCAAGCGCATTTCAAATCAACTCGAACAAGAGAACTTTCAATTACCTGCCGGTTACACAATGGAATTTGGCGGCGAGTCGGCCAAACGCAACAATGCCATTGGCAACCTAATGGCCAGCGTTGGCTTGATTGTGACCTTGTTAATCACCGTTGTAGTGCTGTCTTTTAACTCGTTCAGGCTCAGTGCGTTAATCTTCTTATCAGCCTTTCAGTCAGTAGGGTTAGGCTTACTCAGCGTTTTTGTGTTCGATTATCCATTTGGTTTTACGGTGATCATCGGCCTTCTCGGTTTAATGGGACTGGCAATAAACGCCGCCATTGTGATAGTGGCAGAACTTAAAATCGATGGCAAAGCAGTGAAAGGCGACAATGGTGCAATTGTCGAGGCAGTACTTGCATGTACTCGGCACATCACCTCTACCACCATTACAACTGTGGGTGGCTTTTTGCCGCTGATACTCGCCGGTGGTGGTTTTTGGCCACCGTTTGCCGTGGCCATCGCTGGTGGCACGGTGCTCACGACATTATTGTCATTTTACTTTGTGCCAGCGGCATTTAAGTTAATGAGTAGTCGTAAAGCGTTTGAGGTGGCGGGGACTTCTTCTGTTGAAAAAGCACCTGAGGCTGATATGACAACTGTTGGCATGCCTGCTTGAGGTGTTAAGTATCACTGACAAGGAAGATTATGCATCACCTTCCTTGTCAGGACAAACCAATCCACCGGGCTTATAATGCTTTGGCGCGATGCCATGGTCCCTTCCCAACCCTTTTGCTAAGAAAAGTATTTTACAAATCGAACACCCTCATGCTGCTCATCCTAGAATCTCCCAGCACTTGTAATGCTGTGTAATGTGCTATTGATTTCATTCCACTTAAAGTAAACGCAGTTATTCAGCAAATTCGCAGTATAACCAGTCGGGGCGAGCAACATTGAGGTGTCATTAGACTTATTTTGTTAAAACCCAGTGCAGCCGCCACAAATTATTCGTAATCAAAAGGAAACAATCATGTCAAATGTAATCGATGTATTAATTGAGTTCGATGTCGACAGTATGCCACCGCTTAGCCAAGACCAAGCCAATCCAACAAATAGCTTAAACGAGTTTGTCCATCTGCGGGTTAAAGATGCCAACGGCATCAGTGGGCAGGGCGGAGCAGAATTAAACTTCAAAGGAGAGGTTGGTGATAACGTTCGCTGGCGCGCTACATCACTGAGTGGCAACTTTGAAAAATCAGTCATATTATATGACTTTGCAGTCCTCGGTGAGTCCGGTGGTGCTGAGTTATCTGAGCCGAAACTTCATGGTGGCGTTAAAAAGGGCAAGGCGCTAACAACAAAAATCATGACACCGATACAAAGCCAAGAACGGCCATTACCTACTGAGCTAATTGTAACGCCGTACAATTTTCTGGAATCAACGCTCGAAGCCGCTGGACAGCTTACCTATACATTTAGCTTTCAAGTAAACGATAGCGGTAGTGGTGACCTGATAGGTTACGGTGTATGGGACCCATATATCACCATTGAAGATTAAGCAACAGGTGCAAACTGGACCACAATAGCGTTTGTTATTTTCGCCCACTGGTTTGCACCTTTTTACTTTGCCCCTCTATAGTACAAAGCATGAATAATGACTTAACAAACTTGCAAAACCTTCGATAATTCTCAGCCTGCCAAACATTCGCCACCTCACTATCACCTTGCGCTGCATTACGTTATATAGTAAAACTTAAGCCAGCTCTGGCCTTTGTCAGTGGGACCGCGCATTATGATGCAAACGATGACTATGACCTGATTTAATCTACACTTGTGTTCCCCAACTGGCACGACTATCTTTAATAATATCGCAACGGTTAAGCGTTTTTCTGACCCAGCTTAGCGATATTAAGAGATTGAAAAACATAAAAATAATAGCAAAATGAATTTACAGGCGAACAATGGCGTATCTTCTTGAATTAAACACGGATAGACGTTGCTTTTTGAATCCTCACCACAGCTTTGGGCGTTTGGCCTATGCAGTGGATACCTTGATATCAGGTTCAAAAATTTCGAAACACCATGCCATCATTGAATGGCAGAACGACTGCTGGCAAATTCGCGATCTCAGTCGCAACGGCACTTGGCTTAATCAAACCAAACTGGCGCACAACACCCGTTACCCTTTGCATTGTGGCGACAAAATTTATTATGCAAAACCAGAATATGGGGTGTTTTGTGTCGTTGACCTAGGCGCCCCGTGCGATTTACTGCTCCCCACCAAGACAAAAAGTCCAGATAGTACCGACTTACCCGACCCCATACGTTTAGCGCAATACCACTTTTTACCCAATGAAGAAAACCCTGAAATGGTCCTTTTCATTGATTATCAAAGAAAACAATGGTTTGTTGAACGCTTAGACTGGACAGATGAAGCACCAATAGCGCTATACGAAAACGACACCATTGAATTTGCTAAAAACACATGGCAATTAAAACTCAATCGCCAAGCGCAAACAACCGAACTATTAGACAGCCCAGCACTGGATCTTGCACAGCTGGATTTTATTTTTGAACTCAGCCTTGACGAAGAACAAACCCACATGAAGGTTCAAACACCTGATGAGAACATCGATTTTAAAGTCCGCATTCACCACTACTTAATTTTAAACTTGGCCAGATACAAAGCTGCCGATGCAATGGCAGGTCTAGACAGCCAACAACAAGGTTGGATATACCCTGAACAATTAATGAAAGACATTGGCGTTGATTACAGCCATTTGAATATTCAAGTACACCGGGCAAGAAAACAATTGATTGATACGCTTAATATCAATGACGCCCAATCTTTTGTTGAGCGTCAAGCAGGTAGGCTGCGTTTAGGTGCATCTCAGTTCAAGATCATTAAGGGTGAACAGCTCGAATGTGCGTTGCCACCCGGTGAAAATGCAGGCGATTAATTAGGTGGATCAGATTAACAACCAAACTGAACTGGCCAATGCCCAGCGGCTCGATGACTTAAAAGATTACACCATTAAAGCGCTACTTGGCCAAGGCGGTATGGGCAGCGTTTACCGAGCGTGGGATGCTCGACTTGAACGCCATGTGGCAATAAAAATAATCAATCTTGACACTCA
Organism: uncultured Alteromonadaceae bacterium; assembly: GCA_938085045.1. Lineage (GTDB taxonomy): Bacteria > Pseudomonadota > Gammaproteobacteria > Enterobacterales > Alteromonadaceae > JABSOG01. The sequence continues at coordinate 20,359 of CALKGI010000274.1, read as the reverse complement.
AGATGGCCAAGCGTTAAAAGAGGCTCGAATACTGGCCCGCTTAAACCACCCCAATATCGTTCATATCTATGATGTCATCGAACAAACCGACAACATCGCTTTAATAATGGAATATGTACAAGGCGCTACATTACATCAGGTTTTACACGAACAGGTCACCTCGCTGACACAAAAGCTACAATGGCTAAGCCAAATCAGCGAAGCATTAGCCGCAGCCCACCAAGCCGACATTATCCACTGCGATTTAAAACTGGCCAACATCCTTATCAGTGAACAAAATAACGCCAAAATCACCGATTTTGGCATTTCGCAATTCAACACAGCACAACCAACCGACGGACAAAGCTATGGCAGCCTCGCAGCTATGTCACCGGAGCAACTGCAAAAGCAGCACTTAGACCATCGTAGTGACTTGTTTTCGCTTGGGATGTTAGCCTTTGAGCTTATTGCCGGTAAACACCCTTTTGGCTGTGATAGCACTGAACAAATCGCCCAACGGATCATCAAGTCAGCGCCAATGGATGCCGCCCATATAATGCCGCCTATGCCTTTGATGTTAACGCAATTGCTCAACCAACTTTTGGCAAAAAAACCTGAGCATAGACCACAAAATACTAGCCATGTTACACAGCGCTTCAACCAAATACTGATAAGCACCACCCAGCAAGACATACTCAATCAACAAACAGGTGCAATGGATACTGACACAGTACCATTGGTCTCTACCAAACCGATAAAAAACAAAATTGTAGCCTCTGTCGTGACGGCTGTTTTAGTTGTTTTGGTCACCGTATTGCTCACTCTGGACTTTACTAATGAACCGCTGCATCAAATCGCTGTATTGCGACCCGTATTTATCACGACTGACGCCTTAGACCCCATACAAAAAGATTTGGTGATGTCGACGATTGACGATGCCCTGCGCCAAAGTATTGTTAACACCAACAATATGCGACTGATTTCACATAGCGAAGTGTTGGCAATCAAGGGGGGTGTGAAAACGATAGGCAAAGCAACAGGTGCAACGGATATTATTACCACAGAGCTTGATTGCAATAATACCCGGTGTAACGTCACTTTTTCGCGATTGGGCGGTAAAAATTGGGCAGTGCAAAGTCGGCAACAATGGCCAACACAGCTTGATAGTTACACCGCTATTTACAGTACAGTTCAACCGTATTTTGCGACGCTTTTTCCTGAGTTTGAACACAATGAAGCCAGTCAACACAAAGTCAATGAGCGCGATTACCTGACCTACATCCGTCTTTACGACCAAAAGGCCAGCGTTGAGGTACTTGAGCAGCTCAAACAAGTACTAACCCGTTCTCCGTATTTGTTTGCTGGGTATCGTTTGTTTCGTGAAACCGCACGCGATCTCTATGACCAAACCCAAAACCCGGCCCACTTAACTCAAGCGCACCAAATGTTGCAAGAGGCCCCACCAGAATATCGTTACAGCGTTTTTCAAGCCCTAGATGCCTTTTGGCTTGCCACGATAGCGGGTGATTTAACCGAAGCCAAAAACCAACTTGAAATTGCACAAAAAAGAGGGGTAGACCAATCAACCTTACTTGAATTAAGAGCCCATTGGTTTCAAATTAACAATGCGCCTAAACAATCCATCACCCATTACAAAGAAGCGCTGAAGTTACGCCCCAGTACAGTATTGCTTTACAACCTTGCATTGGGTTATTGGTCGACCAGCAACCTCAAGCAGGCCAAGAAAATGTTAAAACGCTTGTTAGATATAGCCCCCAAATACCACGATGCCAACCAACTGCTCGCCTCAATTTATTTGCATGAAGGTGACATCACCGCAGCAATTACCGCTTTTGAAAGAATAATTGAGACTCAGGCGCAGAGCATAGACTTAACCAACTTAAGCGTGGCCTATGCATTAAATGGTCAATATGAAAAATCGTTGCAACTGGCTGAGCAAGCGGTTGTAAAAAGCCCTGCACACCCTGCGATTATATTAAATCTGGCAGACGCCCAAATGATAGAAGGGAAAATCAAGCAAGCACAAGCCAGTTATCAACAAGTAATAACCTTACACAAGGGTAAAAAAGACCTAGGGGCTTGGCTCGAAAAAGCCCAAGCTTTTGTTCATACAGGCGCTGGTGAAGACGCGATTAAAGCACTCAATTCAGCCAAGCAACTAGCACCACAAAACACCGCAGTAGCCTTTACTGCGGCATTGGTTTACGCCCAACTTGACGAAGACATATCTGCCGTGGCCGAGGTCGAAACCGCACTAACGAACGCTTACGGCATTATTTGGTTTAAACTGCCGTGGTTCGACCGGTTATGTGATAGCCCGCAATTTATCCGTGTGATGTCGGATGCGGGCAACCCACAGCGTTGTTCGCATTAATCCTGTTTGGATTGACTAGGTGCCATTGCCCGATTTAACGACGATGACGGGATCATGGGATTTGTAGACAATCAGTTTACCTTTATTATTTTTCGTACCATTAGTAGCAGTCAATATAATACCGAATTTGTACGACAATAACGCTTGACTCCAAGATAATGTCGATGGGTTGCTAATAGATAAACTCATTATTGTACCGCTTAACAAGGTGCAACTAAACGGCTGGTTTTGACTCGACTTACATTGAGTCACTGGTATCCAATTACAGTTATCCCAGCCCGCCTTGACAGCCTCTGAAGAAAGCTTAAAGTCGATAATATAGGCTGTAGGAGGGTTAGCCCTTGCATTATGAAAATCAAACTCGACTTTAGATGGCCAACAGTTACGGTTTAAATTCAAAGGTGCTTCTGAATTTTGGTCATTTGCAGGTGGCCAACACATTGACTGAGCAATCAATAACCCCGGAAGGTTGTTAGGACAATTACAACTGACATTAAAATCATAGTCCCAATGTTCATTAGGATGACCTTCAATATCCTTGGGGGTTACATTAATAACCAAAGTGTAACTAGGAACAGTTGGCGTAATACTCATAATGTCTATCCTCTTTATTCGATAATTGGCGTATGGGGTTAAACCTTCTACTTCACTTTAATCAATAAAGTGATACAACGTACATTACACAACATTACATCAGGTTGTTCGTAAGGCTGGCCAAATGCTCAAGTTGCAATCCACTTAATACGCCCAACAACACAATGCATGAACACACCGCAATCCACGAACGATTAAGGTTTTTGAAAAAGCCCACATAAACCACCAGTAAAATGACCGCAACAACCAGCGAGAAACCAATAACGAGCATTGTGAAAAGAGTGAGCATGAGGTGAGTTAAGGTCAGAATTGTCGGGCGTCAAGGTTAGCAAGTTATTGGGGGTTAAGAAACATATCCCTTTGATGTCTTGCCCTAAGCGTAGGATAGTGGCACGATCTCCCCAACCGAGCACAAACATGCAGAGCGCCCCCAATGAAACGAATATTTAATACCGAAGGGCCAATCAAAACCCACAATCACTATCATATCGATCCGCTCACTCGATTAGATTGGGAAGAAATGCAGTTTTTGATTGCGCAGGAAAAATACTTTGTGGTGCAGGCGAAGCCCATTTAGTCATTTTCAATCGAGGTGCAGGGACTGCTTGGGATGATAAAATTTGGTCGCGTAACCAAGACTACAATAATCGTGAAATTGGGGTTTGGGGGTGTTAAGGCAAAGCCAACGCTATGAAATCTGGCGGCGATTTGGCAAGAATGATATGCAACGTTTCGTGCTTATGCTTTTGAGAAGTTAAGGCAATGGATACCGTTTAAAGACTTATGATAAACGAACATGGCTAGAGTCTGTTGATCTTTCGAGTTGGCATTTTGTTCGATTTCAAAGCGCTTTAATCACGGCGGCCGTTATGATGCCTAGTCATCTCGGTAACTGCTCCTCGGCTCTGGCATCCTGCTTCGCTCTACCGCCGCTGTATTTACCGCCATTGCCGTGTTATTACGTACCCACGTTAAGATCAAACGAGATACCAAAGGTAATTGGTCGTTTTTACTGGAGCACAAACCGATTCAAAGCAAACTACTGTCGAGTATCCTTAAAAAATTGAATGGGCTGGTTTAATCAACATAACCAGCACTGACACACAAAAACCATTGTCTTTTAAATTGCGATTGATTAGTCTTGAGAGACTGACATCCTTTAGCCAAGGTCGAAAATGAATACAGCCCATAAACTGCCAATAACCGAACAAGACTACCTTGAAGGAGAACTGGCCAGCGATTTGAAACACGAGTTCATTGATGGCCAAGTTTATGCGATGACAGGTACCAGTGATGATCACAACAGGATATCGGTAAATGTATTGAGTGAATTCAGACAACAATTAAAGGGCCAGTCATGTGAACCATTTATGGCCGATATGAAGTTAAAAGCGGGCGAAAATATCTATTACCCCGATGTCATGGTGATTTGCGAATCCGATGATGCCGATACTAAGTTGGTTAAACATGGCCCAGCCATCATAGTCGAAGTGCTATCTCCATCAACTCGCCGAACTGACTTAACCATTAAAAAAGAAGCCTTCCTTAGCCTGCCATCATTACAAGAATATGTGGTAATAGAACAAGCCAGCTGCCAAGTATTGGTTTTTCGTCGAAAAGATAATTGGCGTGCAAGTTACTATTTTCTTGGCGATACAATTACCTTTGAATCAATTGATATCAGCATCAGTGTTGAAGAGGTTTACGACCGAGTGGTCAATGATGACATAACTGCGTTTTTGGCAGCAAGAGAGAAAGAAGAGGCACAAAGTTAGCTACTAGTTCTTGCTTTATATAGCATGAACTTATAACGTCCCTTTCACCTTTGCTTTGTTCTAAACCAACCTATCAACCCACCAAAAACCAGTAACAGCGCAATCCCAACAAAAAGCCAATAAGTCAGTCCGCTGGTTTTGGGCGGATCGTTTAAGTCCGCCCATTCGTAATAATAATCTATACTAGCCTTTCGATAGTCGTCAATGCTGAATGAGGGATACAGTTGAGTCATGAATGCAGGCTTGCCAAGCAGATCCGTTTTAACAATTTCAGTTGAAAAGTTCTTTGCTATTGCGGTTTGAGGTTCGCCGTCCGCCATCACACGCATTAGCCAACTTTGGGGTGTCAGTAACTGGTCATAATCGGCAACAGCAAATTGAAAAATCCCCGAGCGCCCACCATAAATAGAAAGTTTGTGTACTTTGCTCCAGAATTGCAGGTGTTGCTCACTGACCTTATCCGTCAATAATGATACAAAACATCCTTCGAGCGAATCCAAATGGTATCTTACAAACCCGCTCTGACAGGCCTCTTTGTGACACATGACTACATGTGCCTCAACTTCTTTTTCACAGCTTTTCGCCCGAGCGTTAACACTCATAGTGACAAGCAAGATCAACAATACAATTTTTGGAAAACCCATATTCAGCCCTTTAATCTATGGTCGTCATCGCTCTTGTTCATCCATGAACCCGCGACATTAGACCATCCATGGTCGTCAAAAGAACCAAACATTGTGAATTTGCTCATCAATCACCTCATAAACCACCGCGACTTCGATGGGTTCGTCTTCTATGCCCCACACCTTTTCGTGATCTATAACCTTGTTACCGACAATAGTGCGATTAAGTATTTTTGCGTTTAAACCCGGTGATTCAAACCTTTTAGCATAGAGCGTTCTAAAGTCAGCCATGCCTTCAATTGTCGGCTCACCTTGAGGCGGGCGATAAACCCGAACGTTATCGCTAAATTGTGTGCAAAACGTTTCGATGTCTTTGGCATTGTAGGCATCAAGTTGACGCTTTACCGGCGCTTCTGGATTCAATTTACTCATGGCATTCTCTTGTTTTTGATAAATTCACCTGCGGCTAATCATATAACAGCTGTTAACGCTATACTCATGATTTGCGCTCAACCGACAACAACCTTTATAAAATGGAAAAAATATGAATAGAATCATTGGTATTACCCTAACGATTCTCAGTATCGCAATGGCCATAGCGCTAGGCGCAGAGCTAAAAGCCTTTATAGATGTACCTGCGCTGCTGATAGTATTTGGTATTACATTAGGCGGCTTGATATCACGCCATGGGCCCGGTGGCATTAAGCAGCTGTTTGATGGGCAGAATAATCAGGCTCCCATCAATACCGTAGTCAACAGCGCATTGTTGGCCGCCATTATCGCCAGTGTAGTCGCAACTGTGGTATTACTGACAAACATGGGTTCACCAAAAGATCTTGGTCCTGCGCTGGCCGTGTCTATGCTCAGCACGCTTTATGCGTTGATTATTTTTGTGGTGGGTTATGCTGCCAGTGCCAACGCCAAAATCTCTATCAGTTCTATATTGCTGTTGATAGGTGCGCTGCTGGTGAGTGGTATGTTTTATATCGCAGGGTTTATTATCGCAATCTTTTTGAAGTAGTTGTTGAATTAAATAAGGAATTTGCATGAGGTTTTTAGGCGTTTTACTTTCTTTGGTCATCATTGGGTTGTTAATGAATATTGTTGGCGACAGTTCTGTATATTTCGACGTGCCATCACTGCTGTTGGTTATTGTTGTAGCCGCCGGGGCGGTCATTGGTCGTCACGGCTTTAAAGGGTTTGCACAAATTGGCCATAAACAAGGCAACGAAGCGGTGCTTTATACCATCAGCAACGCTGCCCTCATGGCAGGTTTGATTGGTACTTTTTTGGCAATGATTTCTTTGCTGAGTCATTCTGGTGAGTTTAAAATAATTCACGTGGCCCCATCTATTGCTGTCACGCTCATGCCCTCGTTATACGCCGTTGTACTGCTGCCTTTGTGTTATACGTTAAGTGAAAAGTTTGAGATTTCAAAAGGTGCTATCGGACTGCTATTAGCTAACGCTTTGATTTGTGCGATTGCGTTTACATCAGGGTTGAGTTTGGCGTTTTCGCAGGTGGGTTAAGTGATTAGCACCATTGATTATTGAAAAATCTACCTAGCCCTGAGTACCTGACGGGGACCTAGCTGATTGATGGCTAACAATATTGCGCTCAGCAAAGTCAATTTGCAGACCAACAAGGGTGACTTGATGGTTACCGTAAGCACCAGCATAGTTCTTCTCAATAATTTGATCTATGGCTTTTTGCGGGGCGGCGGTTTTCAATTCAAAAATATAAACCTGCTTTTGGTCTTTGTATTTATGCTCCAAGGACAGGTCAAGTCGTCCTTTATTGCTCAATCGCTCTGGGGATGCTTCGAACCCGGATGCTTGAAGGTACATCAGCAGCACGGCAGAGTAGGAATGCTCCGTTTTATTTGAATCAAAATGGACGTATGGAACTGATGAATAGATGATTTTAAATTGTTCAACTATTTTGTCGATATCCTGAGCTTCAAGGGCTTTTCGAAGTCCAGATTTTACGGCTAAGATATCGGTGTCAGCCACAGCGTATTGAATATTGAGTATCAATTCACAAAATGACCGCCGAACCTCATTATTAGGAAAGTCCAAGGTGTAACTATCATCGTCTTGGTCTTTGATACTTAGGTATCCGGCCTGTGTTAAAAAGCTCTCCGGAGAAGTGGTATCCATTTCCTGCTTATTTAGAAAGTATTTAGGGACCTTAAGCTGTTCGAAATCCGAAATGTTGAACTTTTTATCTTGTGAATATTTTGCGATGAATTCGGGCGAGCCGGTTTGCATCCAATACGGAATAAATTCGCCACCACTTTTAAGAAACTTCAAAATGGACAAAGGGTTATAAACAAATTGCCTGCCGTCCCAAGAGTAGCCGTTATAATAGTGAGCCAATTTCTTCCAGAACTCCTTGTCTGTTAAACCTGTTTTGGTTTTAACCTGTTCAACCTGTTCGCCAAATGAATGGCGGATATCTTTTTCGGTGTATCCGACAACCGCCGCATAATCACTGTTGAGCGTAATATCTTCGAGATTGTTCAAGGCACTGAAAACACCCACATGGGTAAACTTTGAAATGCCGGTAATAAAGGTAAAGCGAATGAACTCTTCATTAGCTTTGATTATCTTGTAAAAGCTGCGCAAGATCTGCTTGATTGCAGGGAGTCTGAGTTGATTTAGGTTTTCGAGAATGGGGGTGTCGTATTCGTCGATAAGGATAACCACAGGAGTGGTTTTTCCGGCCTTTTGAATCAAGCTGTTAAGGGCGACATTAGGGTAAGGGGTTTCCCTGAGTTCTATATCCATAAGCTCTGCGGCATTATAGACAAGCGCTAATAGCGTGGCTGAAATCTCCTGGGGCTGGTCGCCACTCACGCAACTCAAATCCAGTTGAATAACAGGGTTGGTTTGCTCAAAATCCCAATGGTCATAAGCATAGGTGTCTTTAAACAGCGCCTTATTACCTTTGAACAATTCCTTAAAGGTATTGAGCATTAACGATTTACCAAACCTTCGTGGACGGGACAGAAAGACAGGCGCGGTAAATTCGGTTAGTTGCAACAAGAATTGGGTTTTGTCCACATAAATGCAGTTCTGTTCTATCAGACCTTTAAATTCTTGTTTTCCGATGGGTAGCTTTTTCATTGACGCCTTGGTTTGCAATAAAGTTTGTTTTGAGATTTGCATTGTAAATTATGTTGGGACTTGGGTTCAAATATACCTGATGGCCTGTATCGCTGCAATCAAATGGTTGGCAGAGCCACTCTGGCCTTAAAAGGAAATTGGGGAGGGCAGTGCTTTTGTGCTAGTTGGGCCCTTAGCTAACATGGTTGAGCCTACGGTTATTGAATAATCGACCCGCCTCCCTGAGTTTTGTTAATGTGTTAAGTCACGACTTGATCTCTAGATTATGCCCTCCCTTTGTGGTTGCACTTCATGTGAGCTGACCTTCACTCATAGTGGTGGCCTATCTATATGGGCATCGCGCAAATGTTTTCACACTATAGCTACGAACGTGAGCCGGCCCCACTGAAGGCATAAAGATTGAAAAATCAAACTCTCTTGTATTTTTTTTGCTTACAGTACCTATTTTAATCTCATGGTCTAGCAAGAATGGAACTATTAATCTGGTGCTCTCGATCTCAGTTATGTTGCTGACGTAAGAAAACTCACCTATATCATCGCTTTTTTCATAACCAAATTCATCTCTGTCATGCCATTTTTTATCGTAAACCCATGCTATTTTATATTCGCATTCATTCTGAAATAGCGCCACTTCAGGAGGGATTAATTGCCATTGGTTCATTTTTGTTGACTTTCTCACTTCTGACTGGATTTTCCTGTTCACACTGGCCTTCAGTACAGCGGCGACATTTTTCGGGGTTATACCTGCGTTTGATGCAACCAAGCGATTGGCTTTCTCTTGAAAGTTATTAAGTTCTACTTTGAGGTTTGCAACATCAAAATTCAGTTGTGTAAAGGTCACTTGAGAATCTTTAAGTAAGCTTGACGCCTGCTCGGTCAGTGAAGCTGCTTTTACCATTCTTTCTGCGTTAGTTATTGACTGATTGACCAAAGATTGTTGAAAAACTTGATTGCTTTTCAATTCACTTCTAATCAGTATTTCGAACTTCTCTATCTTTTGAGCAAACTCAGCTTCCAATTGCTTTGCGTTATCTTCAAATTCTTTTCTCAATGTTTTCTTTATTTCCTCAATACTTGTATCACTTATTAGTTTGCTTTGATCCTTTGATAACTGCGCGTACCACCCACCAAAGAAAAATAGAATACCAGACACTATCGTGATAATAACGGGTAAGAACACCCCCAAGTAATTTATTTTCTTGTCATGTGATTGTCTTGAGTATTCCTTAATTGCATTTGCTATTGATGCCGCAACTTCTTTCTTATCCTCTTCAATCATGTTACTACCCGCTTTTTTTCCTGTATTAAAAGGATTAGATCGACGAAAAAAATGCGGTTGATCCGACATTTCGGATAAATCACCCGCCTACAGTTTTTACTCTGCACGAGACTTTTGTAACAACCTCGATGATAGAGAACCAACCAAGTTTTTGCGACCAAGTTGGGGCCTTATTGCCCATAAAAAAACCCGGCAAGCACCGGGTTTTTGTAGAGCGCACATTTATGTGCGCCTTTAGGTCAGCGTGGATAAATCCACGAACTACAGGATTTGGCTTTCTTTCCAAGCAGCTACTTTGGCAGCACGCTCAGCCTTAGCCTCACGACGACGGCGTTTGTCACACGGTTCAGGGCAGTCACAAGCTTTTTCGATGCCAATGGCACCTAACCCACCACAACTACCCGCAATGCTTTTCTTTTGAAAGATATAGCCGACAGACATCGCTGCGGTTACCGTCAAAAAAATACCAAATGTGATTAAAAAAGTCGTCATCTCAATCTCCTGTCTACCGTTTATTCATTTTGGTGCGCATGGCGCACCGATACAATCTAACCGCCGAAATCATCCAACATGATATTTTCGTCTTCAACGCCCAAGTTCTTAAGCATGTCGATTACAGCAGCATTCATCATTGGAGGACCACACATGTAGAACTCACAATCTTCTGGCGCTTCGTGATCTTTAAGATAGTTCTCTAATAACACGTTATGAATGAAACCGGTGTAACCTGTCCAGTTATCTTCAGGTTGTGGATCAGACAAGGCCACGTGCCAATCGAAGTTTTCGTTTTCTTTGGCCAGTGTGTCAAAATCTTCTTCATAGAACATTTCGCGTACTGAACGTGCACCATACCAAAAGCTCATCTTGCGGTCGGTGTTAAGACGACGACATTGGTCGAAGATGTGTGAACGCATTGGCGCCATACCTGCACCACCACCAACGAAAATCATTTCGTTGTTGGTTTCTTTGGCGAAGAACTCACCAAATGGGCCAGAAATAGTCACTTTATCACCCGGCTTAAGGCTCCAAATAAACGATGACATTTTGCCCGGTGGCAAGGTCAAGTTATTCGGCGGCGGTGAAGCCACACGAACGTTGAGCATAATAATGCCTTCTTCTTCTGGGTAGTTTGCCATTGAGTAGGCACGAATGGTTTCTTCGTCTACCTTTGACTCCAGTTTGAAGAAGCCAAAGCGCTCCCAGTCACCACGATACTCATCAGGCACATCAAAATCTGCATATTTGATGTGATGCGCAGGCGCTTCGATTTGAATGTAACCACCAGCGCGGAACGGCACGCTCTCGCCATCAGGAATGTTCAACACCAATTCTTTGATAAAAGTGGCTTTGTTGTCGTTTGATTTGACTGAACATTCCCACTTTTTGATGCCGAAAATCTCTTCTGGCAACTCAATTTTCATGTCTTGTTTAACATTCACTTGACAGCTCAAACGACAACCTTCACGGGCATCACCTTTGCTGATATGGTCAAGTTCAGTTGGCAGAATTTCACCGCCGCCTTCTTTAATTTTTACTGTGCACTGGCCACATGAACCACCGCCACCACAAGCAGACGATACGAATATACCGTTGTCTGCCAATACACCCAACAATTTCGAGCCGGCACCAGTAGTTAATGCTTTGTCCGGGTCGTTATTGATTAGGATGTTGATATCGCCTGAGGCAACCAATTTTGATTTGGCTGCGAGGATCATTATTACCAAAGCAACAACAATCGCGATAAACATGCCTACGCTAAGAATTATCTCTTGCATCTTGTCACCCGCCTTATAATGAAATGCCTGAGAACGATTGGAAACCCAACGCCATCAGACCTGCTGTGATAAATACCGAACCCAAACCACGCATCCCCTCTGGGAAGTCAGCATATTTCAGTTTCTCGCGTACTGCTGCTAGCAAGGCAATTGCAATCGCCCAACCTAAGCCCGAACCGAAACCATATACCACACTTTCTGCGAAGTTGTAGTCACGTTGTACCATGAAAGCAACACCACCGAAGATTGCACAGTTAACTGTGATCAACGGCAAGAAGATGCCCAATGCGTCGTACAACGCAGGGAAGTATTTGTCTAAAATCATTTCAAGGATTTGAACCAACGCCGCGATAACGCCGATGTAGGTCAAAAAGCCTAAGAAGCTCAAATCAGCATCTGGCATACCAGCCCATTCCAACGCACCCGGCGCCAATATGTTTTGATAAATCACTTGGTTAGCAGGCACCGAGATAGTCAATACCACGATTACCGCCACACCAAGACCAATTGCCGTGGTGACTTTTTTAGATACCGCTAGGAATGTACACATACCTAGGAAATAGGCCAACGCCATGTTTTCGATGAAAACAGCACGTATCAACAAACTTAAATAATGTTCCATGACTTCTACTCCTTAGCTTCAACTTGGTCTTTCTTGTAGGTTCTAAGAACCCAAATGAACAGACCAATAACGAAGAATGAACTAAACGGCAATACCAACAGGCCATTTGGCGGAATGATGTCGGTTGGGATGATTGTGAAGCCCAACAATGTGCCAAAACCAAACAATTCTTTGATAACACCAACAACGATAAGAACAAATGAGTAACCTAAACCGTTACCAATACCGTCCATGAAGCTCAGCATTGGCGGCGACTTCATCGCAAACGCTTCTGCACGACCCATAACGATACAGTTGGTAATGATAAGCCCGATGAATACCGACAATTCTTTGGCAACGCTGTATGCAAATGCTTGTAGCACTTGGTCAACGATAATTACCAATGAAGCGATAATCGTCATCTGTACGATGATACGTACGCTTGACGGAATGGTATTACGGATCATCGAGATAAACAGGTTTGAAAACGCTGTTACCACGGTTAAGGCCAATGACATAACCAAGGCTTTTTCAAGCTTGGTGGTCACCGCCAGTGCAGAACAAACCCCGAGGATTTGTAGTGCAATCGGGTTGTTATTTAATATCGGCGCAGTTAATACGCTTTTCATCTCTTTCCAATCAGCCATTGTTCAGGCTCCCGTTACGCACTTTTGTCAAAAATGGACCGTAGCCGTTTTCGCCCAACCAGTATTGCAGAGATTTCTCTACGCCCTGACTGGTCAATGTGGCACCCGATAATGCATCTACGCCGTTCACGTCACCTGGTTTGGCGCCGCCTTTAACCACTTTAATGGCAACTTTACCGCTGGCATTAAACAATTGCTTGCCGTTCCAGCTGGCAATCCAATCTAGGTTTTGAACTTCGCCACCAAGGCCCGGTGTTTCTTTGTGGTCGTAATAAACCAAAGATTTAACCGTGTTGCCATCTGGTGAGATAGCCAAGAATGCGTACATCATATTCCACAGACCACTGCCATTGATAGGCAGTACGATGGTTTCGACTTTACCCGCGTCATTTTTAACGTAGTAAACCGATACCTTGTTAGGTCGACGAATAAGTTTGGCTGTATCTTCGGCAGGTCTGATACCGTCTTTACGAACCGATTTGTATTGGTCGTAAATAGCAGGGTCAGTTGCGCCATGGAAAGTGTCAGTAAAAGCGCCAGTATCCAAGTCCAAAACTTTAGACTCTACATACTTGTTGTAAGTTGGAACGATATTCTCGCCTGCTTTTTTGAGCAAACCAGCAGCATTTAGAATGTTGGTTTGTCTATCAAGTAGTTTGTTGGCTTCTTTTTGCGGGCGCAAACCAATGGCAGCACCTGATACAATAATTGAACAAACCAAACAGACAGCAACTACTACGCCTATCGTTTTGCCAAATGATTCTTTATTAGACACGTGCAGCCCTCCGTTTGATGTTCGCTTGCACCACAAAGTGGTCGAATAACGGTGCGAACAAATTAGCAAATAATATCGCCAGCATCATGCCCTCTGGGAATGCCGGGTTAACAACACGTATCATTACCACCATGCCACCAATCAATATGCCATACAGCCACTTGCCTTTTTCAGTAAATGACGCCGACACAGGGTCGGTTGCCATAAACAACATACCAAAAGCAAAACCACCCAATACCAAATGCCAATGCCAAGCCATGGCAAACATGCTATTGGTGTCAGAGCCGATAACGTTGAACAAAGAAGAAGTCGCTAACATGCCAGCCATTACGCCTGCAACAATCTTCCAAGAAGCGATGCGCATGTACATGATGAACAAGCCACCAATCAATAGTGCCAAAGTTGAAGTCTCGCCAACGGAACCTTGAATACTACCCATAAAGGCGTTCATCCAAATGTCCATGTTGTCGTAATCTAGGGTGCCTGAAGCGGCTTGGCTAAGCATAGTCGCACCAGAGAAACCGTCTGCTGCTGTCCATACAGCATCACCAGATATTTGTGCCGGATAGGCAAAGAACAAAAATGCTCGCCCTGCCAACGCAGGGTTGAGGAAGTTTCGCCCCGTCCCGCCAAATACTTCTTTGGCTATTACCACACCAAATGTGATACCTAGAGCGGCTTGCCACAAAGGAATAGTTGCAGGCAGAATCAAAGAGAATAATACAGAGGTAACGAAGAAACCTTCGTTAATTTCGTGGCCTCGGACCATTGAGAATAACACTTCCCAAAAGCCACCAACAATGAACACAGTTGCATAGATAGGCACATAGAAATAAGCACCATACCACATTTGCATCCAAGCACTACTGTCGGCTTTTAATTCACCACCAAAGAACTGGAACATGCTGACCTGCCAAACATCTGGCACAGACAAACCGTTAGCTATCGCCATTGAGGCCTGTAAACCCGTGTTGTACATGCCATAGAACATCGCTGGAAAAGTCGCCAGCCAAACCATGATCATGATACGTTTGAGGTCGATATTGTCACGTACGTGAGAACCGTTTTTGGTCACCAAACCCGGTGTGTACATGATGGTTGCGAAGGCTTCAAACAACGCATACCATTTTTCATATTTGCCGCCCGCTTCAAAATGCGGCTCGACGTCATGAAGAAATTTCTTTAAACCCATAATTAGCCTTCCTTCTCGATAGTAGTGAGGCATTCACGCAAGATTGGACCGTATTCATATTTGCCAGGACAAACGAATGTACACAACGCCAAATCTTCTTCATCAAGTTCCAACATACCGAGGCTAACTGCGCCATCGTTATCGCCAGAGAGCATGTCGCGCAACAACAAAGTCGGCAACAAATCTAACGGCATGACTCGCTCGTAGTTGCCCAGTGGCACCATAGAACGGTCTGAACCACCGGTAGAGGTGGTCATGTTGAACAACTTTTTAGGGTTGAAGTGTGAAATGAATGAACGAGTAACCGAGAATTTGTTAGCACCTGGAACAATCCAGCCCAACAACTCTTTCTCACGGCCTTCAGCCAAAACAGAGACTTGGTTGTGATAACGACCAAGATAAGCATGCGAACCATACGCGGTAGAGCCAGACAATACCGAGCCTGAAATAACGCGGTTTTCATCGCCTTCACATTCGCCTTTAACTAACTCATCGGTGCTTGCGCCCAATTGTGTGCGAACCAAACGTGGGTTTTTCACCACCGGGCCTGCAACAGAGATAATGCGATCAGTGTTTAGCTCACCTGTGGTGAACAACAAACCCGCGGCAATCACGTCTTGATAACCAATAGACCAAACCGTTTTACTGGCGTCTACCGGGTCAATCAAATGAATGTGAGTACCAGCTAAGCCCGCCGGGTGAGGTCCACTAAGTTCATGTACTTCAACATTGCCGCCGGTAGTTGCGCCAACATTAGAGCCGCCTTTTTTACAGACGTGTACTTTTTTGGCCAATCGAGAAATCAAAGTTAGGCCGTTTTTAAAGGCTTCTTCGTTTTCTTTTATGATTAATTCGGCGTCTGGTGCCAATGGATTAGTGTCCATGGCTGTGACGAAAATCGAGGCTGGTTCGCTGTCGATTTCAGGCACTTTAGAGAACGGGCGAGTACGCAACGCAGTCCACAAACCAGAATCAACCAAGTTTTTAACGACAGTATCACGACCAATATTGGTCAGTTCACTGGCATCGTACTTGGCAAACTCAACCTTATCGTTACCTTCAATCTTGATAACAACCGACTGCAAAACACGTTTTGCGCCACGGTTAACTTGCGACACAATCCCACTTGCGGGGGCTGTATATTTAACACCTTGCGTTTTTTTGTCTTCGAAGAGAACCTGGCCTTTTTTGACCCTGTCACCTTCGCGGACCCGCATGGTGGGTTTCATACCGACATACTCTTCACCGAGTATGGCGACGGTTTTTATCGCAGGACCATCATGGATGACCTGCTGTGGAACCCCATTAATGGGAACATCCAAGCCTTTCTTTAGTTTTATCATACGCATTTACTTTTAAAGTTTAAGAAAAAAAGAGCGTTCATTTGCGCCGCGTTGTCCGTGAGCAATATCATGGTCAAGCCTCACAAGAGTCTGTCGTTGCTTAATCCATAGCGTTAATGTTCGCTTTGATTAAAAAAACAACAGTCAAAATCTGGTTCTATTTGGGGCGGGATTCTACCCCAATCACCCTGCTTTTGCCATGGAAATAAGAAAAATCTGCTTACAAAGTATCTCGAGTTGGTAAAACTTGCGGGAGATCAGGTTGGTGTCCACGAATTTGCCATTTTTAGGTGTTGGATTTGTGATTTCAAGGTGTTAGGGGGATGTTAATGGGCAGTGGCAAAACGTCTTGCCACTATTTTGTGGTCGAGAATGATAAAAAAGCCACTAGTCAAAAAGAATATTAGAAAAACGAGAACATTTATCTCGAGCTGGAGCTCGCTTCGACACCCGGCAACCAAAACACAACAATCAACCCCGATAAAAACATCGAAATACCCACAAACCAAAACGGCAGCAATAAGTCTTGTGACCACTGGGCCATAACGCCCATCAACAGTGCACCAATCGCATAACCCGCATCACGCCAAAAGCGATAAACGCCAATTAAACTGGCCCTATACTGAGCCGGTGCAAAGTCGCCCACAGCCGCGCCAAGGTTTGGATAAAGCATAGCCATGCCAAGGCCAATAAACGCAGCCTCAGCACTCCAAAGAGCAACACTTTGGGTTAACGGAATGGCGATGATGCCAAGGCCGCAAAACCACATGCCCCACACAATAAGGCCTTTGCGACCAATTTTGTCTGATAATGGTCCGGTGACGAGTTGTGAGGCGCCCCAAACAATGCCATAAACAGCGATGATAGCGCCTGATTCAATTAGCGAGATACCTTGTGAGATAAAATAAATTGGTAGAAAAATCCACACTATGGCATCAGTGAACTTCTCTACTAGCCCTGCCTGATTCAAGGCAAATAAAGGTTTGCTTTGTAAAGTGGCCATTTTAAACAACTGCCCTAGTGTTTTTTGCTCGGTAGTTGCCCCTGCATCAACAGATTTTTGATGATGTAAATGTGCCCAAGGCAGTGTTTCGACTATGGTGAGCTTGGCCAATACTAAACCTAGTGAGATCACAATTAAGCTAAAATAAAACAAGCCTTCGCGCGCACCGAGCCACGTTACGATATAAGCGGTGACCAACCCGGCAATGCCAACAGCAGCATAACCGGCAAATTCGTTTACCCCATTCACCAGCCCTTTTTGGCTACTTTTGGCCAAATCGAGCTTGCTGTTTAATGCCATTGACCAACACAAACCTTGATTGAAACCTAGCAACACCGTAGCCATGATGATCCAATTCCAGCTTGGCGCATATAGCAGCATAAACGGAATGGGAAGTGCCACCAGCCAACCAGCTAGCAAGATTGTTTTACGGCCATAGGTTTCGCTAAATTTACCCGCGAACAGGTTCATGACAGCTTTAACGATGCCAAAAACCACCACGAATGATGCCAATAAGAAGAAGGATTGACCGGCCAAACCGAATTCAGACTCCGCCAACCCGGGTATAACAATGCGGGTCATACCAATAGTCAGCCCAACCAAAAATATTTGTACCAATTGCAAACCAATCTGGCGTTTATTGGTTTTTATGCCGTGTTCTATAGACGGATTCGTTTGCGTGACAACAGATGACATAAAATGGACCCAACAATACAAAGTGCTTGCATGTTAACAGATTCACCAGCCATCGCCATCAATGTGCTTGCGCAACAAGATATTTGTATGTTGAGATCAGTTAATAAATAACAAAAAGGGCGATCATTGCTGATCGCCCTTTTCTTTTCACAAATGCCACACATTTAGCAAATTAGAACTGGTAAGTATAACCCAATTGCATGGTGCGGTATTTACCTGGTTGAACGCCGCCATGGGCACGAGAGGCCACATAAGCTTTGTCAAACAGGTTATCTACTGACAAATAAACTTGTTGGTTGTTTGCAACCATGTATTTAGCTGACAAGTCCCACACAGTATGTGAATCGATGCCATCGCCTTGAACAATAGTGCCTTGCCCAGCAGTTACGCGCATTTCAGATAAATAACGCCCTGCTAATGTCAAATCCCAATCTTCATTTTGCAAGCCAACTTTAAGTTGTAGTTGTTGCTCTGGGATGTAGGGGATTTCATCACCTGAAACCACGTTACCCCAAACGCCAAACGACGAATTAAAGTCATTACTGAACTGGCTGTCAGAGTATGTGTAGGCCAAAGACAATGGCATTTCAAATGAACCAGCACTGGCCGCATAACTCAGGCTCAGTTCAACACCTTTGATTTCAACTTCACCGGCGTTGTACTGATTGCCAATGTTGTCTTCATCACAGCCTTGGCTGGCAGTACAGTTACCATGCATGTTGGCGTAGTCGCTGTAAAAACCAATCACTTCGCCCGCTACTTTGCCTGTGCTAAAACGTGTGCCTACTTCGTAGTTCCAGCTTTGCTCTTCTTCGGTTTGCTCGTTACCCGGGGCGGCAGGTGCAAAACCTTTGTGTACACCGGCTAAAACCAATACGTCTTCACTGATGCGGTAAGTCATTGCAGCCGAAGGAATAACAACCGTGGTAGACAATTCTTTGTGCGCTGGCGTTGCGCTACGGGTTACATCACTTTTGCCCCAGTCATCACGTTCGATGGTCATGTCTTCATAGCGTAAGCCGCCAGAAACTACTAAGTTGTCATAGGTGAATTCGTCATAAACATATACCGCAACGGCTGAGCCGCTGTCGATACGGTTTGAATCAGTACCTGGAGTGCCTGCACTTGTCAATGTCATGGCCAAATCGCTGTCAAGGTTGTATTTATCAACCCACTGAAAACGGTCCATTTCGTCTTTGTGTACGCGCAAACCAAAGGTCAGATTGTGGTCGTCTACCGTGGTAATAAACTGTGATTGAACACCTTGAGACAAGTAATCACGGTTATTGGCTTTAACATCTACTGCCAAATCACCAGTGGCGTTTTGGTCATAATCAGATGCGAGCTCTTCTGCGCCACCGCCAAGTTTCAAACCACCGATTTTGCTGACTTTATACCAGTTACGATGAAAATCGTTGTGATAAGCCGTTACGTTGAATTCTGAGCTGTCAGAAAATTCGTATTCGTAGTTAATTTGATAACTGTCGTGCTGAGTATCCATATTATCGAGCTGCGAAGCGGCATAGCGATTATATGGCGTTTTAGCAAAATCTTCATCGGTCAGACCAACGTAGGTTTCGTTGGAGTCTTCATCAGAATATTTGTATTTAACTTCAATCTGATGCTTTTGTTGATCATCAAGTGCCACGCGGAATTTTGCCAGAATATCGTTTTTCTTGAATCCGGTATCAGCATCTACAGGTAAGTTTTTGAAGCCATCAGCCTGATAGGTGAACAACTCAATCACACCGCTCATATTATCTACAGAACCACCAGCAACGCTGTGTATTTTACGGTAGTTGTCTTGTCCTATGGCGATATCCATATTGCCAGCCAGCGGCGCATCAGGGATTTGACGAGAAACTAAGTTGATAACCCCACCTGTAGTACGTGGACCATACATGATGCTCGATGAGCCTTTTAATACTTCAACCGCACTCATGCGACCAAAGGTTGGAAAATAATAAGCGGATGGTGCAGCATAAGCCGCAGGTGCAGCCAAAACACCATCTTCCATAATGGTGATTTTTTCACTGCGGTTAAGGCTAACACCACGCATACCAATGTTTGGACGCAGACCGTAACCATCTTCTTCCATCACGTAAACACCTGGTACGCCGCCCAAAATTCGCATGATGTCGGTATATTCAAATTCGGCAATATCATCGTTGCCCAAATAAGCGCCTGAACCCGGAATGTCGTTCACTTCAGTAGAAGAACCAATGATTGAAATTTGCTCGAATCCACCGCTATCATCGGCATTAACAGTTGATGCGAAAAGTGACAAAATAGCCGTTGCAATTAGGGAATGTTTGAAGGTCATGGACGTTATCCAAAAAGATTAATGAGATTGATTCGTATTAGCGTTATTAGAACACACGCCTGAATGCGAATCAAACTCATTTGTAATTATTTTCTTGATATGGATCAATAAAGGTGTAAATGTTGAGTGTCTTGCGATTTTTAACCTGTGAGATCAGCAACGAAGCGTTGAACCCCCTTGATTTGGCCGTTTGCAGGGTGCCTCCGAGGTTACAAGGAGCTACGCGCACCT
>CALKGI010000273.1 GCA_938085045.1 uncultured Alteromonadaceae bacterium | reverse complement strand
AACCACCTTTATTCGTCTGATGATGGGGTTATATCCGCCCAGCAGAGGGACTTTACTGGTTGATGACACCGTGATTGGCAACGACAAAATTGATGCCTATCGTAACCTTTTTAGCGCCGTATTTTCTGATTTCCACTTGTTTAAGCGCCTTTATGGGGTGTCTGATTATAGCGATGATGAGGTAGACGAGTGGTTAGAATTTTTAGAAATGGCGCACAAGGTTCATTTGACAGACAACGCCTTTAGCACCGTAGACTTATCTGGTGGGCAACGTAAACGTTTGGCGCTGCTCAGTGGCGTGCTTGAAGACCGACCGATTTATGTCTTTGACGAATGGGCAGCCGATCAAGACCCGCATTTTCGCGAGAAGTTTTACCGGGAAGTTTTGCCAAGGCTTAAAGCCCGCAAACAAACTGTTATTGCCATCACCCATTATGACAAGTTCTTTGATTTGGCCGATGTCCATATGAAAATGGAAGACGGACAACTGCGCGAAATAAGCCGTAAAGTGGCCAAGGATGCATAGGAACCCCAAATGTCTATAGATTTACCTGTTGGCTTTATATTTTTTGTTTGTGTCGCTGCGCTGCTGCTTTTGTGGCTGGGCATGTTTGCGGTCAAAATACTGGCAAGATACAAACCTGAGCTTGCCGAACGCATTTTGGCCCGCCGTTTTTCAATGGCGCTGAGTGTGTTGGTGTTGATTTTGCTTGGCTTTTTGATTTTACCCTACGTACTCATTCCGATAAAACCCGGCCATGTCGGAGTAATATGGGAGCGTTTTAATGGTGGTACTCGGGTAGATGAACCTTGTCCTGTTAAAATATTGTCTAATGATACCCAGACTGATGAATCTTGTACTGATGGTTCTAAGGTGGCCAAACCGTTTAATGAGGGCACTGCACTGATAATGCCGTGGGATAGATTGATTATTTATACTGCCCGCTTTCAGACCGTTGAGCTACCCATAGAAGCGGTGACCAGCGAAGGTTTGAAGATAATGATAAATACGGTGGTCCGTTATCGTCCAGTGCGTGACAACATTGCGTTATTGCACAAAGTGGTAGGTGAAGACTATGCCAAGGTGTTGATCATACCTGAGGTTGGTTCATCAACCCGCATGATAGTGTCTGGTTTTACCGCAGAGCAAATTTATACCAACAAGCGTGAGTTGATTCAAAAAGAAATATTCAACCATGTGAGTAGAGATTTGAAGCTTAATCAACACAAGTTGTTGATGGAAGAAAACGTAAAACACAAATCTGATTTCATTTATCTAGAAGACATCATGATACGTGATGTGGGTTTACCGGCAAAAGTGCACACCGCAATTATCAACAAGGTTAATCAAAATTACCTCAATGCCGAATATGACATTCGTTTGCTGGTGGCCGATAAAGAAGCGCTGCGTAAAGAAAAAGAAGCAATTGGTATTGCCGCTTTTCAGGCGAAAGTTTCTGGCGGAATATCTGAAACATACCTACGCTGGCGTGGTATAGAAGCCACGGTAGAACTGGCCAAGTCAAACAATGCCAAAGTGGTGGTGATTGGCGGCGGCAAAGATGGGTTACCGCTTATTCTCAATACTGATGGTGCGTTGTCAGCAGGCACAGAGGCTCAAGCTAGCAATGTTGTTGATAAAAGTAGTGTTGATAAAAATGGCGCCCTCAAAAGTGATGCTGTCAAAAGTAGCGACGGCAGCAAAAATAAGGGCCATGAACAAGCCGTTGAGATCAACAGCAATAGTTATAAGCCCTAGCTTTTAGCCCTGAATGCTTAAGCCCTATTCAGGGCTTAACCCCAACATAACTATCTTTGACTACCTGCTTGCCAGCGGTAAATTGCTCACGATAGTGATCCCTGACTTTGTCTGGGTCAAAATCGAGCAAGGTACCGCCTGATTCAAAGTGCTGAATAAACACCTGTCCGATGGCGTAAGTCGCCGCACCGCCAAGTACTGGCATAGCAATCACACCGATTGTTTGGCCAACCACTGGAATGCCCTTCACCAAACTAAACAAGTTGTTTCTAAGTGATAAAGGGATCACCGAACCGAGCAATGAGGCTATCAACGACTTACCTTTATTATCTGAAAAGGTATAGCCATAAATGCCTGCCACGCGGTGGAGCATTTTCAATTGAATGCCAGACACGGCCACAAGGTCGACCAAAGGCACTGGGACCAAACCTACGGCCACCGCGCCTTTTACGTAGTTATTGACAACTTTTGTCGCCTGAACTGCTGTGGGTATTGAATTAGAATTTGTCATTTTTCTGCTTCTTAGATATCAAATTTATACAAACAATTGCCAATCATCGACGTAATTGCCCGAGATGTGTTTAGGGTAACCGGGGTCGGCGCGATAGCTGACCACATCGTAACGTACATGTTGATCTTCACGGAAAAAATAGACTTTGCCGTTGCCCCAATATATGGCAGCGTCGATTTTGTCAAAGTTAACCCCAACCCAGCGCTCGTTGATGAGTTGTGGATATCCCTCTTCAACCTTGTTTTCTTTCACATTAAAACGAACATAATGGCTACCGCTAAACAAGTAGACAAAATTAGGTTCAAAATGTAATGCCGCATCGATTCGCTCAAAAGTGACACCGGGCCATCCTTGAGCAATTAGCCTTGGTTCACTGAATTCACCTGTATTCAAATCGAGCGTGGTATATTGTGAACGGCAAAAGAAATAGACTTTATTAGTCAGCCTACTTTGATCTTTAAAGCCAAGATAATCGCCGCTTAACGTTGAATCTATGTGGTTAAAACCAATGTCTTCTAATTGTGGCCATTTAGATTTAATGGATTTTGACTTGTTGCTTTGACTCTTCTCAACGTTGAAGCTTGAGTATTGTCTGTCACGAATAAAATACACATCGTGATCGACACAAAAAACAGCCGATAAAGGCTCAAAGGCGTTAGCTTCTTTGTAGGCCGCTAACAATGCTGTGGCTTTTTCTTGGTCTTCAATTAACGACCAAATGCCTGCGACCTCTAATTCAATGGCTTGCGGATTGTCTTTAATCGTGTCCATCCACTCGTTGTAATGATCTTGGTCTAGCGAATTGAGTGCGCCAAGCTTCATTACATCGCCGCCTTGTCCGGCCACGGTACATTCAGAATTGTTCAGCAAGCTTTGTTTGTTTTGCATGGCCTTAGCACTGGCTTCGCCTTTGGCCATACCGCCATAACTGGCTTTAAGTGCTGAGCTGATTTGATCTTTAGAAATATTGGCCGATTTTAGCACACTCAAAGTCAATGTTGCTCGTCCGCCAACCCAAACGCGCTTAACGTAGTGGCTGCCAAAGCGTTGAAAAAACCGTTCATAAACCTTACGGTGTTCATGTTTGAATGGCACTGGTAGGTCCATGTCAAAGCTATTTTCAGGCAGTTTACTTACATCACAAACGTAAATGCTCCAAAACGGAATAAACGAGGTTCGGGTCGCATAATAAGCACTGGCATCGCGTTGTAACATTGACGATTGGCTTGCACTGGCATCAACACTAAAAGCCTCTACGCCGCAAGACACCGAAGCTTGCATACTGCTGGACTTGTCTAGCCGCTCCATAGATTCTTCAATCACCACCCGGTTAAGGGCTATGTCAGTGGGCATAGGCGGTGAATCATTAACGTTATACCCATCTGGTAAAGAATAGGTAATACCGGCTTCACCAGAATAATAAGGGGCAAAGGTTTTTTGTTCAAAAACACGATTTTTTAGCTCGTAAGGCTGGCGGGCCCGCAAGAAAATACCGCGACCGACAACGTCGAGACCGGGCATAGGAAAAGGTTGTTCACCGTCAAGGCTCATAGTGATTAGCTCTAATTTGGCTGGCTGGATAGATGGGCACAAGTATAAGGTAAATCACTGAAAAAGGGGATTAATATGTGGGGTGATTAAGCCAGTTTTAGCCCCGGCACCTTATCAAAATCACTGGTATTGCTGGTCAATACCGCATAACCGTGTGCTAACGCGGTGGCTGCTATTTGAAGATTGTGCACATTAGCACTGGACTTATTACGGGGCTTGATAAAATGGGCATAAACCTCTGCATAAGTGCGGGCGACTTTAGAATCAAAATCAAGTACAGGAATATTGGCCAGAATGGCTTCAACAAAAGCAGAACGCTTGATCCTTTGCTCAATTGAATTGGCTAAATGAACGCCCATCAACAATTCTGTTACTGTTACCGCTGCAATAAATGTTTCCCCGTGTTCGGCAAAGTCGTTAAGTTGTTCAAACTGCCGAAGGTTGTGTTCAACATCAATGAAAAAATTGGTATCAACAACTAATCCCATGGGTTATCCGGCAATTGTGTGTGGCGTTTTAATTTTTCGATATCAGCAGAAAAGTCCTTGGCATCATCGCCAAGTGAAGGTAGCGAATTTATAAAGTCGCCCAACTTGGCAGCTGGAAAGCCTTGTTTTGGTGGTGGACTTAGTTGAGCTACAGTCTGCGACCCTTTGGTTATATATAGGCTTTGTCCTGAGACTCTGACATTATCAACAACGGCAGATAGATTTCGGACCAATTCAGTTGCAGAGATTGTGTCCATTGTTTCAATAGGCATCATTTCACCGTGACCATTAACTTACATACTTTATGTATAATACATATTCGTTATGTTATCAATGCAGCAGAGTAACATTGTGCACCCAACCAATCGATAACCTATGCTATAAACCATGAACATTAAACGCCTCATTTTAGCGCTTTTGCTTTGTTTGCTGCCTTTAACGGCTGCACACGCAATTGAGCCGACAATTAGCTTTGAACGCTACAGCAACGATCAGGGGCTGTCGCAAAACGTCACCTATAATATCGCCCAAGACAATCAAGGGTTTATGTGGTTTGCCACTCGCGATGGACTCAACCGTTTTGACGGTAATGACTTTCGAGTCTTTCGCTTTGAACCCAAAGATGTCTATTCAATTTCTAACAATGTAATTCGGGCACTGCACGTTGATTCGCACAATATTTTGTGGGTTGGCACCGCTGCCGGACTTAACCGTTTTAATCCTGCAACCGAGCGATTTACCCGGTATCTTGATGATGACAGCATAAGAGCCATAAGCGAGGACTCAAAGGGCAATTTGTGGATTGGCACTGAAGCCGGATTGAACCGCTACGACCGCATACCCGACAGTTTTTCGGCGTATGACAATATGCCTTTAGAGGTCGCTGGTATGAGTGTGAGCAAAATTAGGGCTATGGATTTCGACAGTAAAGACAACCTGTGGATTGGCACTTGGGGCAGTGGCTTAATCAAGTTGCATAAAAAGCAAAAGCGCTTTGAACATTTTTATAATCACGCTGACGACCCATATAGCTTAAATGACAATAGAATTTTGTCACTTGCCGCAGGTAATAAGGGCAAAATGTGGGTGGGCACAGTCAGTGGATTGAACCACTTTCACCCGTCTTCTCGCCGGTTTAAATACTTTGTAGTGAATAAAAACAAACCTAGAAGTTTGAATCACAACATGGTGTTGTCGTTAAAAGTCGACAGTAGCGGCAGGCTTTGGGTGGGGTCAATGAAAGGCTTGAATCGATACCAGCCTATTTGGCAAAATTTCCTCGACATGGAAATTGAACCAGTGTCAGGCAAGACCGCCGAGCCGGTATGGCGAATTTTCGAAGATAAACAGCGCACCTTATGGCTAGCTACGTTCAATGGCGTATTAAGACAGCTCGATGGGCAACAGTTATTCACTCACTACAATCACCTAACAAAAGAACAAAACAGCCTTAGCCATAACAATGTGTTGTCTATTCATCAAACGCGCAAAGGCGAACTGTGGTTGGGCACGGCAGGTGGCGGTTTGAATCGTTTGGTTGAGAACGATAATGTCTGGTTTAAGCACCACTTTGCCAAACAGGGCAAAGCGTCAAGTTTGGCATCCGATCAGGTTTTTGCTTTGCATGAAGATGCTAAAAACAACCTTTGGGTCGGCACATCTGGAGGATTAAACCGCCGGCGTGAATATACCGATGACTTTGACCATTGGCAGCACGACCCTTCAGATTCAAACAGCCTGAGCAACAATTTAGTCAGTGCGATTTATGAAGATTCAAAAGGCCAATTGTGGGTGGGTACTTTTCAAGGCGGACTTAATCGCTTTGAGCCCAGTTCAAACGAATTTATTCGTTACACAAATAACCCCAAAGACCCAACCAGCCTTAGTCACGACAATGTTAAAGCCATAACTGAAGATGCTCAGGGGCAATTGTGGGTTGGCACTTCGGGTGGTGGTTTGAACCGTTTTAACCCGCAAACCAACAGCTTTGTTCGCTATACCCATAACTCCCTCGATGCCGCTAGTTTAAGCAGCAACTCAATCAACAGTTTGTACCGTGACAACAAAGGGCACCTGTGGATTGGCACACGCGGCGGTGGGCTTAATTTGTTTCAACCAAAAGACAATACCTTTGCCCACTTTCGCGAAAAAGATGGATTGAGCGATGATAATGTCGTTGGTATCACGCAAGACAGTACTGGTAATTTGTGGCTTAGCACAAACCGCGGGCTAAGCAGATTCTCAAACGACAGCAAAACCTTTATTCGCTATGACAGCAAAGATGGTCTGCAAAGTAATCGTTTTAATGTTGGCGCTTTGCACGCTGGCCAAAAGGGTGAATTATTCTTTGGGGGAGTCAACGGCTTTAACCGCTTTTTTCCTGAAAAACTGCAAAACCTAGGTGAAACCGCCAATATACTATTAACCGACTTATTGGTGTTTAACCTCTCAGCTGCTATCAAACCTGAAGGCGACGGAGCAAACTTTGCTTTGCCTAAGGCAATAAGCGCACTAGACAAATTAACCCTAACCCACAAAGAAAACTTTGTCTCAATTGTGTTTGCTGCGCTCGATTTTACTAATCCGGGCAAAGTCGAATACGCCTATCAATTGCAAGGCTGGGATACCGACTGGGTTTATGTTGATGCCAAAAACCGCCGGGCAACATACACCAATCTGCCGCAGGGAGATTATCGTTTTAAGTTAAAAGCCAAACTCAACCATGGTCAGTGGCATGAACAAACCAAGACCTTCAACATTGAGACTTTACCACCGCCGTGGTGGACGTGGTGGGCCAAAGCACTCTACCTATTGATGGTGTTGGTTATTTTGGGATTACTGGCGTTTGCCAGGTTAGAGCGCCAAAAGCGATTGAACGAACGCCATAAGGCGTTGGAGCAGGCTGGTGAGGCAAAATCAGAATTTCTGGCCAAAATGAGCCACGAAATGCGTACGCCTATGAATGCGGTGATTGGTTTGAGTCGCCTAACCCTCAAAACAAAATTAGATGCTCATCAAAAAGATCACCTCGAAAAAGTCGTCGATGCCGGTGGTATATTGCTGGGCTTAATCAATGACATATTAGATTTTTCAAAAATTGAAGCGGGAAAGCTTACCATAGAAAATACTGCCTTTGAGCTAAACAAGTTGGTGCAAAGGGCGGTTACGCTTAGCAGCCTCAACGCGCATAATAAAGGGTTGGAGCTTATTACTGATATTGATTCCAATATCCCTAAAGTGCTTTGTGGTGACCCACTACGACTGCAACAGATCATTGTTAACTTGGTTAATAACGCGGTGAAATTCACTGAAAGTGGTGCTGTATGCGTCAAAATAATTGGCGAAGATAAATCAACCACGAACCAATTGCAGCTGCATTGTGTGGTGATAGATACCGGCATTGGCATGAATGAACAGCAACAAAGTAAATTGTTTCAGTCATATTCGCAAGCTGATGACAGCACATCGCGTACTCATGGCGGCACGGGTTTGGGGTTGGCAATTTCTCAAGAGTTGTGTGAATTAATGGGGGGCAAAATTTGGCTTAAAAGTACGCCAGACAAAGGCAGCGAGTTTCATTTTACCGTGTTGGTTGATATAGATGATTCGGTTGATGTTGAACAAGTCAAAGTACAAAAACCCGCTATCAGCGATGAACTGAGTGGTCTAAAAGTACTGGTTGTTGAAGATGTGCCGATGGCGTCAGGTGTGTTAGTTAACATACTCACCGATTTGGGGCTGGAATGTCACACAGCAGACAGCGGGCTGGCAGCATTGAAGCTCATTAATGGCGATGTAGACTTTGATTTTGCTTTAGTCGACTGGTCGATGCCGGGTTTGAATGGCCTTGATACCATTGCCAAACTGAATGTGCCATCGATATTGATGGTGTCTACTTATGAAAGAGATGAGGTTGGTGATACAGCGCTATTGCTTGAAAAACCTGTCAGCCACGCCTCGGTTTATGCCGCCATAATGCAGCTGCGTACAGGCGAGGTGGTCATGGTGGATGAGTCAGCCGAAGTTTCCATCCCCGATTTAAGTGGCAACCATATTTTACTGGTCGATGATAATGCCATAAATCGGCAAGTCGCTTTGGGCTTTTTGGCTGATACAGGCGTTAGTGTTGATGTGGCCGAGAATGGCTTGATTGCTCTGGCCTCAATACAGCAGCAATCATACGATTTAGTGCTGATGGACATAGAAATGCCGCAAATGGATGGCATGACCGCGACCGGAGAAATTCGAGGTAACCTTGGATTAATCGATTTACCTGTCATTGCAATGACGGCTCATGCGATGGCAAGCGATATCGAAAAAACCAAGACTGCTGGTATGAACGACCATGTGACTAAGCCGGTTGATCCTTTGATGTTATACCAATGTTTGGCCAAATATCTTGAGATAGGGCGAATTGATGCGCTTTTGATACCACATCGAGCACAATCGCATCAAATTGAGTCGTCTTTGAATCTTGAACAAGCACACGAATTGTTATTGGCACAACTGGTCAAAGTCAATGGACTAGATAGTCAAAAAGCCGTGAATAAACTTAATGGGCGCACGGCTCTATATTTGGGTTTGGTTAAAGACTTTAGCTTGCAACAGCAAAGTCGAAAAGGTCATTTAATGAACTTGTACGACCAACAAGCTTGGGATGAGCTTTATCGTCACGTCCATTCTCTAAAAGCAAATACCGCCTATATTGGTGCTTATGAGTTATCGCAAATGGCGGCTATTGTAGAAACAGCCATAGGAGAAGCTGTTCAAAAAGGGCTGGGATATAGTGATGAGGCTCAACTGCAAAAACTGTGTGATGTGTTACAGCCGCTGGTTGAACAACTCAAAAACGTTCATTTTGAACAGGCAGCGGTAGACAATGAGACGACATATAGTGACCACAGGTTGCACGAATTACTCACTAAAATTTTACCATTATTACAGGCATCGAGTTTCAGTGTTGAAGATCAATTACCTGTTATTGTCGCTTTGTGTCAAGGCAGTGAATACGTCGACAAGATTGCTCACTTGGTACATTTAGTCGATGATTTAGAATTTGAAAAGGCCGCTGAATTAGCCCGTTTACTGCTAAACGAATTGCATCATTAGCCGCTGTTTGCCGAGTTTAATTTCAACGTAATCAAGGCGGTAAAAAAGGCTGAAATTCCTTGCGGCACACTATTCTCTAATCAGTTAACTATATCTTTTTTGTAAATACTCAAACACAGCCCGCACACCAAACGCCTCGCCACCAACCGGTCGGCCAGATTGTTTGCGGGTATTAAACGCCATGATGTCAAAATGCACCCAATCGGTGTCTTTGCCTACAAACGCCTGTAAATATAAGGCTGCGGTGATTGCCCCACCTTGCCCTACTGATGCGCAGTTGGACATGTCGGCAATTTCACTTTTGAACAACGCTTTATATGGTTGATACAAAGGCATTTGCCAAACAGGGTCGTACACTTTATAACCTGCTTCCATTAAACCTGCGGCGACATCTTTACTGGTCGAGAAAAAACCCGGTAAATCAGTACCAAGGGCAACACGCATCGCCCCGGTAAGGGTCGCGAAATCGACCAATAACTCAGGGCTGTCATTTTCAGCTTCGGCCAGTGCGTCACATAAAACCAAGCGGCCTTCGGCATCGGTGTTGTCTATCTCAACAGTCAAACCTTTGCGGGTTGTGAGCACGTCACCCGGACGCATTGCGTTGTTTGAAACCGCGTTTTCAACAGCGGGTATCAACATTCTTAATCTTACAGGTAAATTGTTGGCCATAATCAACTGCGCTAAGCCCAATACATGCGCTGAGCCACCCATGTCTTTTTTCATTTGTCGCATACCTGCGGCTGGTTTCAAATCTAAACCGCCACTGTCAAAGCAAACACCTTTGCCGACTAAAGTGACTTTAGGGTGACTTTCGTCGCCCCAATGAAGGTCGATTAAACGTGGTTCGTGACAGCTAGCACGGCCAACAGCATGAATGGTTGGGTAGTTTTGATCTAGTAGTTGGTCGCCAACAATTTGGCTGACAGTAGCACCAAATTTTTCGGCCATAG
>CALKGI010000272.1 GCA_938085045.1 uncultured Alteromonadaceae bacterium | reverse complement strand
TTAACGTAAAACACAAAGCGGTAACCCGAATCGGGAAAGTAGCTAAACGAAATTTGATGACCGCTGGTATCGCCATTATGAGTGATCAAGGTTTCGCCGCGCCATTGCTTTACTCGTAAACCAGATGCGTAACTGGCTTTATGCAGTGCCGCCGCACCTACCGGAGTAGTTAACTTTTTAAATCCCGCCTCATCTAACACTTTATGATTAAACAGCGCCTTAAACCACAAGTGCATATCATCAAGCGTCGACACCACACCTGCCGCACCGCCCAGCCACAATGGTATGTCTGAAAAACTATAACTATCGACCGCTATTTTATCAAAACCTTGAGTTTGATAACCCAAGCTAACATTCGCTTGCTGGTTAGGTTTATAAAAACGGCTGTTATACATTTTAAGTGGATCAAAAAGAGCACCTTTTACATACTGTTCGAATGATTGCCCGCTGACTTGTTCGATAATATAACCCAACACAAAATAGCCTAAATTAGAGTAAGCAAATTGCTCACCGGGGATAAATTGTAATTCGGTTTGGGCCAATATTTTGCGGGTATCGACTAAAAAATTAAAATTAACAGCAGAAAAAGCAGGGTCTTTTTCTAACCCAGAGGTATGGTTAAGTAACTGCGCTATGGTGATATTGGCTTTAGCGTCATCTAATTTATCAAAGTAGCTGCCAATTATATCTGAAGTTTTCAGCCTGCCCCGAGCTTCAAGCTTGAGTATTGCCACCGCCGTGATGTGTTTGGTGACCGACCCTAAATCAAACCGAGTGTTTTTGTCATGTTTATAACCTTGCTCATTATTGGCATAACCAAACCCCTGTTGATACACCACTTTGTCGTTTTTTTCGACCATCATTGCGCCCGAAAAACCATATTGTTCATACTGTTTGAGCACTTGGTCAAACAAGGTGAGATTAATGTCTCTTTCACTGGCTTGAGCAACCACATTGAATGTCAGTGAACCAATCAATAAGATAAATAAGGTGTAGTATTTCATGGGGCTCCAATTTAAACTCATTGATAATCTAAGTGATGAACATTATAGGCATTGGTCCTTTATTATTTGCCACTTATCGACTATTTTTGTTGTCTAACCATTATCCCTTTAGGGTGGCTGGCCAGCTAAACACCAAGGTAAACATTAAAAAGACCCACAATGGCGCAACAACTCTACCAACAATTAATCATCGACCACAACCGAGCACCCATTGGCAAAGACAAAGCTTTTAGCTTTAGTCACGCCATGGAAGGCGAAAACCCCAGTTGCGGTGACGAACTTAACCTATATCTCAAACTCAATCAGCAACAGATTGAAAATATTGGTTTTAACAGCGACGCCTGTGCCATCTGCACCGCTTCTGCCTCATTATTGTGTGAACAACTCAACGGAAAGAATCTTGAACAGGCAAGCGCAATGGCCGATTCACTTCGAATGTACTTTCTTCAAGTCAATAGCCAACAAAAAACAGCTGAAATAAACAATGCACTAGCGCCACTAACCGCCGTTTCAAAATATCCCTCACGAGTAAACTGCGCCTTGCTACCTTGGTCAACGCTCGACCAACTCATTAAAGGAGCAACAGCGCGATGAACCAGTTATTGGCCAATTTAGACCAGTATGATCCTACCGCAGATTATGTACTGGCAATCATCACCCAAACCCAAGGGTCAACCTACCGTAAAGCTGGGGCGATGATGTTAATAAATCAATCAGGCCAGAGTTGGGGATTGCTCAGCGGTGGCTGTCTTGAAGGCGATATCATTGCCCATGCCGAGCAGGTGTTTGCCAATCAACAAGACAAACACATCACCTACGACATGCGAGGCGACCCTGATTTAGTCTGGGGTTTAGGTCTGGGTTGCGATGGTGCCGTGCATATCCTACTTAAATATCTGCCACAAGCATGCGACAGCGATGGTAAATCGTTTATAGAAGTACTCAATGACATTGATGAGGGCACACCCTTTATTCTAACGCTGTCATTAGAAAACAACGAGTTGCTGTTTTTGTATGAGGAAGATTATCAACCAGCACAACTCAACCAACCAGACACGCTTATAGTGCCTTTAAACCCAACCTATCGCATATTGATTTGTGGTGCGTCGCCAGATGTGCCGCCGGTAGTCAACATGGCAGCACAATTGGGCTGGCAGGTGACGGTTATCGATCACCGACCTGAACACATAAAACCTGAACGTTTTGTTCAAGCCAGAACGGTGCTGCGAGTAAAACGCAGCGAATGGCCAGCGTTTTTGGTTTGGAAATTTAATGCGGTTGTCGTCATGAGCCACCAATATGAGCGGGACCAACAATATCTTGATCACTTGCTCAATTCCGACATCCCTTACATTGGTTTACTCGGGCCACAAAAACGACGAGACAAGTTACTAAAAGACTGCGACACCAACATAGAGGCACAACAAGCCAGAGTATTTGGTCCGGTTGGTTTAAAACTGGGTGGCCATTCACCCCAAAGCATTGCCCTTGGCATAGTTGCTGAAATTCAGGCTGTGTTATCAGGCAACTTGGATACTTTACACTTACCTGAGCAAAACATTGAAGCTGCGGTGAATGCGTGACTTTAGCCATTCTTATTCCCGCCGCAGGTAATTCATCGCGCTTGGGCCAAGCAAAACAATTGGTTCAGTACCAAGGTGAACCACTGCTGCAAAACCGTCTAAACTTGTGCGCCACCCTCAGTCATCAGCTCTATTGTGTGCTGGGGGCCAATAGCAAAAAAATCAGTAATAAAGTCAGCCATCCAAACTGCCACTTTATATACAACGACAATTGGCAAAAAGGGCAAGCCTATTCCATTTACTTTGCTATCAGTCAGTTGCCTAAAATCATCACTGGTGTAATGATATTACTCGCCGACCAATGGGCAGTCACAAGCAAAGATTTACAGCGGTTAATAGACAGCTGGCAAAACCAGCCAAATAAAATTCACGCCAGCAGTTATCAAAACACCCACGGTGTGCCGGTGATTTTCCCCAGCCATTTTTTTGAAGAGATAAAACTTCTCGGCAAACAAAGTAAAAACATTAAACAACTTTTTATCAAACACCCACAACAACTAGTCACAATCCCAATGGACAATGCAGTTTTAGATCTCGACCTACCCGAACAGTTGCAACAGCTAAATGACAGCAATACATGTAACTTCTAGCAACCTTTTTTATCGGTGTATTCTAGTGTTAGAAAGGCCAACCCCTAGTGATCAACAATCAAATTCACTCGTTCTACCTCACTAACTGATTGATATTTATACAACGATAAAAATCGAAGCAAACCGCATATTTGCCCAATCAGACCGAACATACAGCCTATTATCGAAATTGTTATCGAAGATTGGCAATAAAGTTCAAAAAATAACGATTTATTTGTCGAAAACCATAATTGATACATTTTATTTTGCTCCGGGTGATATATACTACAGTCCACTATTCGAAGGAAACTACATTACAGACACAATGACCAAAGACGAATATGAAATGCTACGAATTTGCCGTTCGGCAGAACTTGCATACTTCATGAGTGAACACACTCTAGAAAAACCCAAATTTATCCAAAGCTGGTTTAAAAACAAAGTCAAAACTGATCGTGATGACTTAAGCGCGGAACAGATCCAGACAGTTTGTAGCGAGTGGCAACTCAAGCAAAAAACTTTCTACAAAAAATACAAAGGATTTGTCGATCATTTCGATAAAGTCATCCAAAACCTCAAATATGTTGCTGATCAAAACGATAACACCCGCATCAAATCCTTGACTACTCAATTGGAAGTTGTTGGCGTAGACGTGTTGAACACTCAAGACGACGATGTTGAAATCAATCGGGACGATTTACCCCCATTGAATCAAGCAGGATTGTTATTGATTGAGCCTAGCGAAGGTCAAATAAACGCCGATGGTAACATCGAAGGTGAAATGACCCTTGAGCTGAGCACAGTGGATGCCAAACGCTTTTATTATATTCTCGACATTATTCGCTTATATGGCTTTGACAGCATTGAAAGAGGCAAATATGTGGCTGGTGAATTGATTGCTATCAAGGTTAACACCTCGGTCGGTAATGAATTCAACACTAAAGTGATCACTTATGAACACGGTAGAGATGCTGATTGGCGTGATGAATTGGCCAAAACCCACAAAAAGACTTGAGCCAAAACCTCAATCTTAACCTCAAGCTGCTGACGTTAGATTTTCAACTGCCCGGTTGTCAGTCACTCAAAGAAAAACGTCGGCGACTTGGTGGTCTTAAAGACAGATTTGGTAAAATATCCAACCTTGGCGTAAGCGAATCTGATCACCACGACAACCACCAACTTAGCCAGTGGACTTTTGTTGCGATCGGAAATAATGCCACTCAGCTCGAACAACTGTTTGCCAGCGTTGAAACCCATGCCAATACCCAACTTGATGCAGTTATAATAAACTGTCAACGACAGTGGTTATGAACAAATCCAGTTTTCTAAACGCAATCCATCAACCCGTTCAAATTCACGTAAATTATTGCTCACCAAAATCAAACCTTCACTGCGTGCATGCCCAGCGATATGTAAATCATTAACCCCAATAGTTGTACCCTTTCGTTCAAGGTCGGCCCTAATCTGACCATAATGAGCAGCGGCTTTGATGTCGTAGGACACGACTTGCAGGCGGGAAACAAAATCTTCTACTTGTCTCATGTTATGTTCAACTTTGGCACTTTTTTCAGCACCGTGCATCAATTCAGCCAGCGTCACTGTGCTGATACACATTTGACCAACATGACGATTAAAAGTGTCGAGCACTTCGACTGGACGGCGTTTAATCACATAAATAACAATGTTGGTATCCAACATATACTTAAACAGTTGCATCGATTAGTGCTCTTTTAGAAAGCTTCTCGCTCTGGCTGATCTTGAGTCGCTCGTTCTGTCATAAAATCATCGCTAACGCGGTGCTCAGACAAAAAGAAACTGTCCCATGAATTATCGATTGGCGACAAAATTCTGTCTTGACCCACCACTCGAACTTTAACTTTTTTAACCTCGTCAGGAAATCGCGTGTCGGCTGGTAACCTGACAGCTTGAGTACGGTTATTGGCAAAAACAGATCCGATAGTCATAAGGCACCTCATTGATATTGTATGCTATATACTCAGTATATATACCCTTAGGTATATTGCAAGCGTATATAGCATTAGGCGCCTGTTGTAGCTTATAATGCAAAATCAAAATGTTGGTCACAAAAATCAAGGCACATTCATGTTTGAACTCAAACACCTAAAAACCCTATCATCGCTATCACGCACCCACAGTTTGGCCAACACGGCACGAGAGTTGTCGATGACCCATTCGGCCTTGTCTCATCAAATAAGAGATTTAGAAAATAAAATCGGCTGTTCGCTGTTTGAGCGTAAAAGTATGCCAATCAATTTTAGTGTTAAAGGAAAAATACTGCTGGAGTTGGCCGAGCAAGTACTGCCGCTGGCCAGCAAAGCCGAGCAATCGTTGCTATCAAATGGGCTGATGTTGCTTCGTATGTCAGTAGAATGTCATGCCTGTTTTCAATGGTTGGTCCCCGCCATCAAGGCTTTTAAATCGACCACAGGACCCGACTTTGAAATTGATTTCATCAGCGAAACTATTTATTCGTCAGAACAGGCATTACTGCAAAAACAAGCCGAAATTGTCTTCACCTCAGACGCTTTAGATAACCCCAATTTGGTGTATGAGCAAATAGGTGAATTTGAAATGGTACTAGTGATGTCACCTCAACATGAATTAGTACAAAAGTCGTTTATCACGCCCCCCGACTTACTCGGCCAAACCCTACTTACCTACCCGGTAGACTCACAAAAGTTAGATGTGTTTCGACTGTTTTTGCAACCCGCAGGCATTAACCCAAAACAATGCAGAAAAGTCTCTGAAAACAACGTACTGGTGCAAATGGTCGCCGCCGATATGGGCGTTGCCGCCCTACCCTACTGGGCAGTCAGCCACTATCAGCAACAAGGATTAGTTATCACCCGGCCATTAACCGAGACTGGCATGATACGAAAACTCTACGGAGCATTTCGCGCCGAAGATGGCACAGATGACAACCTACAGCGCTTTATACAAATGAGCAAAGAACAATTTGGTCGTCTATAAACTGATTGATTGGCTTATCGTATGACGTTCACCCGCAGCAATGGTGATCACATTATCCAGCACATTTGCCGCCTCAATACACACCATGGTTTGATGGCCATTATCGTGCACATCAGCCATACTACAGGCTTTGACCGCCCACGGGTTCCATACCACAGTATCCAAACTGCCCAACTTGCTGATGTTTATGGTTCGCATTAATACGTCATCAATTAACAAGCAACTGTCTTGAGTATTCATATAAACCCGGTCAACCTCTTGTTTAACAACAATGTCACCTACCTGTTCAATGACTTTTGAATCATCAACCTTATCGCTATAGCATACGCCACTTAACCCTCGAATTCGTGCTTTGACGATATCGCCCAACGCCAAATAGCTGTGCAAGGCTTCGGTTATCTGGATGGGTTCTTTGCCGATATTAATGGTGGTTAACTCGACGCTTAGCATTTGCGCCACCGTAATTTTGTATTGCAGCTCAAACTCGTTAGGCCATAATTTGCGCGTTTTCTCAGAGGCTTTTAACCCCAAAATTAGCTCTGTTGCGCCAAGCTCAGTGGTTTGAACAGATATAACCTGCCACAGGCTTACCCGAGCAAAACCATGGGCTGCTTTGGTGCTATCTGTTGGGTGCGCACCAAACCAAGGCCAACAAAGCGGAATACCACCACGAATGGCCTTTGCTCGGTCAAATATTGCGGTTTTACTCAACCACAACAAATCATCGCCGCCTTTGGGTGTAAACGAAGTCACATGCGCACCATGAAGGTAAACTTCACAACGAGCAAATTCATTATCAATTACCGCTTTGGTTAGACCATTTTGGCCTTCGAGTAATTGGACTAGTTCTGTTTGCATTTGCGTTTTCACATAACAATAAAGATACGGCACAATAGGCTAAAACTGACCCACAGTAAACCGCCAAAAGTGCATAGATTTGACATAACAGCGAATAAACCGCAAGCTTATGCATAAACTCAATACTGGTAGTACCTGATGAATCACTTTTTGCGCTTATTAATGGTGTATTTATTAATAGCCAGTCCCATCCTTATGGGGTGTGAACTAAAAATGCGCACTTCGGTGTTTCCACCATTAGGCATGAAAGACAGCAACGATAAGTGGATTGGATCCGACCTCGATTACACCAAAGCGCTGCTCGACAAAGCCGGTTGCAAATTTA
Organism: uncultured Alteromonadaceae bacterium; assembly: GCA_938085045.1. Taxonomy (GTDB): domain Bacteria; phylum Pseudomonadota; class Gammaproteobacteria; order Enterobacterales; family Alteromonadaceae; genus JABSOG01. The sequence goes on along the minus strand of CALKGI010000272.1, from coordinate 17,494 downwards.
ATATTCTCGAAACACCTTGGGCCAGAGGGTTAAAAATGCTCAAGGTCGGTAAAGTAGATCTCATGCTCAACGTCACCAAAAATCCGCAAAGAGAACAATTTTTTTACTTTGTCGGCCCTCACCGTTTGGAAACCATTCGCTTGATCACTAAAAAGCGCAAATTGCCAATGATAAGATCCTGGCAGCAATTTGAATTGCTCGATACCGTGTTGATGAGACAGCGGGGATCAATATTTGGTGCGCGATTTGATTTAGCCCTTAAAAGAAACCCAATACTAAAATCAAAATTACTTGATTTGGCCGATAACGAAGTCAGATTAGATTTGGTTCACAAAGGCCGTGCTACCGGTTTTTTTGCCGACAGTGCCTATCTCAATTACCAGATAGAACATAATCCAGAGTACGCTATTCTAGAAATGCACCCCTTAGTCTTCCATTCCGACCCAGTATATTTTGCCTTTAGCAAAGCCAATATGGACAAAGCGCAGATGGCCAAGATTTATGCCGCTTTTGATGAGTTGGCAAGCACTGACATATTACAAAAAATTGGTAACACCTATAATTATGACCAATGATGATGAGCCCCGCGAAAACAAACATTAACACTTTAGTCTGCCCCCATCGCGCTCAACGCTTGTTTTTAATTCAAGCTGTCTATAGAGTGTCGACCAAGAAAAAGATATCAAAATAAAGGTTTTGACATGAATAACTTCAAAAAGATTTTTGCCGTCAGTGCACTGACACTAGCCATTACAGGCTGTAGTCAAGAGCCATCCCCAAAAATGGCATCCGATAACCCGGTTACAACGCCGCAAGCACAACCTCAAAAGAGTAAGCAATCGGTTAACCTATCCATCGAAAAATATCAACTGGCCAACGGCCTCGAAGTGGTATTGCACCAAGACAAATCAGACCCTGTGGTGGCTGCCGCGATTGTTTATCACGTTGGTTCAAACCGCGAGAAACCCGGTCGCACCGGTTTCGCCCATTTTTTTGAACACATGTTATTCCAAAACTCCGAAAACGTCGGTGCAGGCAACTTTATTAAAAATATCGGCGATATGGGTGGCACCCTCAACGGCGGCACATGGCAAGACGGAACTATCTATTACGAAACTTTCCCCAAAGATGGGCTAGAAAAAATCCTGTGGATGGAATCTGATCGAATGGGGTATTTCATCAATACCCTCACACCAGAGGGTCTTGAAACTGAAAAGCAAGTCGTTAAAAACGAAAAACGTCAAAGTGTTGATAACCGCCCTTATGGCCACACCCATGGCGTCACGCTAAAAGCGCTTTACCCAGAAGGTCACCCTTACAGCTGGAGTGTTATCGGTTCACTTGAAGATTTACAAAATGCCACCTTAAAAGATGTTCGTGAATTTTACCAACAATGGTATGGCGTCAACAATGGCACCTTAGTATTGGCCGGTGACTTTGACACCAAACAAGCCAAAGTCTGGATTGAAAAGTACTTTGGCGAATTTGAGCCTCGTGGCAACGTCGAACCCTTAAAACCAATGCCTGTCACCCTTGCACACAGCAAGTCTTTGTATCACGAAGACAATTTTGCAAAATTACCTGAATTAACCCTAACCTTTCCAACAGTACCAATGTACCAAAAAGAAGCTTATGCACTACAGTTGCTGGCTGACTTGTTGTCTGACGGCAAAGACAGTGTGTTTTACCAAACACTCGTAGAACAAGACAAACTCGCACCAAACGCCTCTGCCCGCAGCGACAACGCAGAAATCGCTGGTACTTTTCAGATTAAAGTCAGAGCATTCAACGATACAGATTTAGACAAAGTAAAAACCAGCCTCGACAAAGCTATGGCCAAATTTGCAAAGTCTGGTTTCACCGACCATCAGCTTAACCGTATCATGACAGGCCGAGAAACAGCGTTTTACAACGACATGACCAGTGTGTTCGATAAAGCCGCCACCTTAGCCACGCACAATGAGTTTGGTGGTGATCCGGGATTAATCAGCAGTGAAATAGAGCAATTCAGAGCCATCACCCGCGACGACATCATGTCGGTATTCAACAAATACCTCAATGGCAAAAACCACATAGCCACCAGTTTTGTGCCCAAAGGTAAAGTTTTGTTAGCATTAAACGATGCCAAAAAAGCTGACGTTGTAGAAGAGAAAATTGTACAAGGTGCCGAGAAAAATATCAGTGAGGCCGAGCAAAAGCCATTACCACCGATAGCACAGGCCCCTTCAAAAGTTGATCGCTCAATAAACCCTCCATATGGGGAAAAGCCACAAATCAATCTGCCTGATGTCTGGCAATCAAAACTGGCCAGCGGTGTAAAAGTTCTGGGCATAGAACACACTGAATTACCCTTAGTGTCGTTTTCAATCCGAGTTTTGGGTGGACATTCGCTCGACAAACCGGGCAAAGCTGGCGTTGCCAACTTACTCACCAGCATTATGATGGAAGGCACCAAAGACAAAACCCCTCACCAATTAGAACAAGCACTGGGTGAGCTTGGCGCACAACTGAATTTTACCACCAGTGCAGAATATATCACCTTAACGGGTAGCACGCTGGCCAGCAATTATGACCAAGTGATGAAATTAGCCCAAGAAGTGATTTTGCAGCCTCGTTGGGATGAAAAAGAATGGGCTCGAGTCAAGCAAGATACAGTCGCTCGCATTCAGCAATCACAAGCAAATCCAAGAAACATTGCAGTTAACGTTTATGCCAAACTGATGTATGACCCAAGTTCAATGATGTCGTCACCGGTATCGGGTACCACTGCACAAGTTAATAGCATTACACTAGATGACGTTAAAGCCTTTTATAAAACCAATATTGTCGCCAACCTTGCCAGCGTTCACATTGCGGGCGACATCCAGCAAAAACAAGTCATCAACAGCCTCAAACCGCTGGCCAATCATTGGCCTGCTGGCAAGGTTGAATTGCCTAAGCCAATCGCTGCCCAACAGCGTGATAACGCTAAGGTTTACTTTGTTGACGTGCCGGGTGCCAAGCAGTCATTTATTCGCATAGGCAGTCGTGCCACTTTGGCCAATTCAGCCGATTTCTATCCGTTAACAGCGGTCAATCACAATCTTGGTGGTGGTTTCTCAGGGCAGTTTTTCCAAATTCTGCGCTTACAAAAAGGCTACACCTACGGCGCCTATTCAAACGTTTCTCGTAGCAATGCTGGCGGCACTTTCACTGCCAGCTCCAGCGTACGGTCAAATGTGACATTAGAGTCATTGCAAACCTTCAGAGAAATCATGTTTGATTACGTCAAAAACTTTGACCAAGGCGCACTAGATAGCACCAAGTCGGTTTTAGCCAAATCGAATGCTCGCGCATTTGAAACCACAAACAATCTCATGGGTGTATTGCAAAATATCAGCAGCTATAACCTGCCAGACAACTACGTAGCCCAGCAGCAAGCAACGCTGAGCAACATGACGTTAAGTCAGGCCAAAGCAACGCTGAGCAAATACGTTGACCCAAACACCATGGTTTATTTAATTGTGGGAGATCAAGCAACGCAATTGCCACGAATGAAAGACTTAGGTTTGGGAGAAGTGACTGTGCTTGATATTAATGGAGAGCCAGTTAAAGATTGATGAGTTAGGCCCCTAACGGGGCCGCCATTTTCATTTCATGGTTGAAAATACAATCAACCCAACATGCCCATCGCCCGAAAAGTATTGCGCCCAGCAATGCCATCAGGTTCCAAGCCGTGGCGTTGCTGCCACACTTTTAAGATTTTGTCAGTGTAATCACCAAAAATACCATCAGCGCTGACATTCAAACTACTTTGCAACATTTTTACCCATTCGCCGCTATCGCCTTTTCGCACGGTTTCAAATTCCTTAGAGGGCGTAACCACAGATGCCTCAGGTAACTGATCTTTGCACAGCGCAGTAGCAACTTGTCGTACTTCTCTTACTCGGCGTGTCCAGCCCTTACCAAAGTCAGGAAAAGTAACCAAACGTCTTAAAAAGGTGATCCGCAAATCAGTCATATCTTCAATGACATCCAGAGGGTTGTGTTCCAATACCTTGGCTAAAGTGTTTGGGCCCATGCCACCATCCTGCTCAGAGCCTACGGCCCCTTGCAGCCATCTAACACCACGTCCTGGGCCTGAGTTAACCGCAGCATCAAACACGCCGTAATCAACGCCTGATGGTAAATCATCACACTGACATTTATCCCAGTAGCCGGTTTTATAAATGTTTTCGAGCTGTTCTTGGCTGATATTTTTCAAGTCATTTTTTGACTGGTTTTCGCCATAAAAACGACGAAATACAGCCAAGGTCACCCCTTTCATAGTCGCGCCACCGGGGTCTTTTGGGTGGTCTGAAAAGCCGCCTTCATGTACCAATACAAGTTCAAGGGATTCGACAAAGTTTTTCTTCATTTTTTATTACTCTGCTATTGCTAATTTATTGTTAATTGTAGGTCAACAAGCGCATGCAAGCACCAAAATGAGGCAAATAACCGGTGCATACGTATTCACTGCTCGATAAATAATCAAGGGTTTGAATTGAATTCGGCGTTTTGTGAAGGTAAAGCCAACCTACTCCTGTTCAGTATTTGAACGACAACAATAAAACTAGAGGCGTTTGTATGTTTATTAAATCTAAAAGCCCAGCACTACTCAAAAGCACTTCACCATTAAAAACAGCCACCGCGACTGCCCTTGCACTGTTGATGAATTCAACAGCCTACGCAGACAACGGCGTAATGATGCAGTATTTTAACTGGTACACTCCCGGCGAAGGCGTTCTGTGGAATGAAGTGGCACAACAAGCGCCAAATTTAGCCGCCGCTGGCATTACCGCACTGTGGTTACCACCCGCCTACAAAGGTGCCAGTGGTGGTCTTGACGTCGGTTATGGCGTATACGACATGTATGACTTAGGCGAGTTCAACCAAAAAGGCAGCGTTGCCACCAAATATGGCACCAAAGACCAATATTTGGCCGCAATCAACGCCGCCCACGCCGCTGGCGTACAAATCTACGCCGATGTGGTATTCAACCACCGAGGCGGTGCCGACCAAACCGAATCTGTAACGGCTACAAGGGTCGCCCGTAATGACCGCAACTATGAATTTGGTGGTGACGTGCAAATTGACGCATGGACCAAGTTTGATTTTACCGCCCGCAACAACAAATACTCCGACTTCAAATGGTCTTGGTACCACTTTGACGGCGTTGACTGGGCGCAAAACTTAAATGAAAGCAACATCTTCAAGTTCAGAGGCACTGGCAAAGGTTGGGATTGGCAGGTCGATACAGAAAACCAGAATTATGACTACCTAATGTTTGCCGATTTAGACATGGACCACCCCGAGGTCGTGCAAGAACTTAAAGACTGGGGCCAGTGGTATATTAACTTTGCCTCAATAGACGGATTTCGCCTTGATGCGGTCAAACACATCAAGTACGCGTTTTTCAATGATTGGCTTGACCATCTGCGCACTACCACCGGAAAATCGCTGTTTACTGTTGGCGAATTCTGGAGCTACGACAAACAAAAACTGCATGACTTTATCAGTGCAACTGGCGGGCGAATGTCAGTGTTTGACGCCCCACTTCACATGAATTTTCACGTTGCATCAAGCTCTGGTGGCGGTTACAACATGGCCACACTTGCCGACAATACTCTGATGAAAGAACAACCCGGTCTTGCGGTGACTTTGGTAGACAACCATGACACACAACCGTGCCAGGCGTTAGAATCAGCAGTACAAGACTGGTTCAAACCCATGGCATATGCCTTTATATTACTGCGTGAACAAGGTTACCCCAATGTATTCCACGCAGATTACTACGGTGCCAACTACACCACATCTGACAACAATTGCAGTAACACCGAGATCACGATTAACAGTCACAAAGTCGTCATAGACAAACTGCTTGATGCCCGTAAAAACTACGCTTACGGACAGCAAATAGACTATCTCGACCACAGCGATGTTATCGGCTGGACCCGCCTTGGCGATGCCACGCACCCCAAAGCCATGGCCGTCATCATGACAGACGCAGGTAGTAGCAGTAAGTGGATGAATGTCAGCCGCACCAACACCACTTTTGTAGATGTCAGTGGCAATCGAAGCGACACCATAACCAGCAATAATGACGGCTGGGCGCAATTCCCTGTTAATGGCGGTTCATTTTCAGTTTGGGTCGAACAAAACCAGCCACAATCGGGTAACGTGAATGTGACATTCAGTTGCAACAATGGTTATACCGTGATGGGACAAGACGTTTATGCCGTTGGCAGCGACAACGCACTTGGTAGTTGGAACAGCGATAATGCAGTGAAACTCTCACCAAGCAGTTATCCTACATGGACAGGGTCAGTGACATTGCCAAGAAATGCGGCTATTCAATGGAAATGCATTAAAAAACAAGGCAGTAATGTGCAGTGGCAATCTGGCAGTAATAACAGCTATCAAACACCAGCAACGGGAAGTGGTAATACAAGTGGATCGTTCTAACGATAGAGTGTTTTAAAATTAGTTCAAAATGATAAGAAGAATACGAGGGGCATCCATGCCCCTCATATCCAGCAGGTTGACGTTACATCGAGCTTTTATTTGGGTGGGTGTTTACACTTCTAAATCGCGCTACTTGCATTTGGGAAAAGGCTCACATCGAGCGCCGATAGGTTTGAACTTAAACGGCGATTTAATAGTCAATGTCTTGCCCTTGCTTTGAGCCTGCTCAGCAGCAGGTTTGCTTGACTTGCTCTGATTAACATCGCCGTTCGTTTGGGTGGCAATGGCCACAAAAGGCAATGTTAATAAACTGGCAATCACTAATTGTTTCAACTTCACTTCGATACTCCGCAAGTAATATTTGACTAGATAAGTTGCAGGTTTTCGTCCTTGAATTGTGCAATTCAAACGTCAACACCCGATGGGTAAACGGATATTGACTATCAGTTGGTTGGTGGCAACTGAGTGAAGCAAATATGTTGAAATCGCTCAAAAATATGAAATATCATTGAATATAAAACGATATTTTTTTGCCAAAATAACCGCTATAACCTTGATTTTATTTAATTTATTCTCGGTTTAATTAATGGGCATTAAAAAAGTTGGTGGTTAAACGAAAATTGTATTTTTTCGACATTAAATCTTAAAAATAAGTAGGTAAGAAAAAAGTAAGAGTTTGCGTTTCGCAAATTTAACCGACATTCAAATAAAGCGAACAAGCACGTAAAGACAAAGGGTTAGGCATGGATAAATCCATGCGCTACAGCCAAACAAAGCAAAAGAACAAAACCCAGTTTAGAATTGATTTTTGATGATATCACCGATAATGATATCCATATGCCCCGGGGTTTCAGACAAAAAGAAAATACTGTTTTGATTGACTGAAAACTCGCCATACAAATCAGTAGGTAAAACCCTGACTTCACCAGTATCCAGAGCCACCTCGAGCATTGTCTCGTCCTTGGTTAACAGATAGACATGACTGCTAGTGAAACCAAAACTCTCGGGTGCAGGTTCAATCGACTCATTAATAACAGAAATATCTCCCACCTTATACAGGTATAAACCTTTTGAATTCGCTGGCGTATAAACAATGCCATCAGCACTATAAGCGCCAAAAGCAGCATCCTTGATGGTGGTACCTGAGGTTTCGATGCGCCCTGTTTGATGGAATTTAGAAAGGTCAAAATCCACCAACCGAGCCAAACCTGACTCAACCCCTAATGCACCGCCTTGTGCGTCTGACAGCAATAAACGCTGACTTTTAGGTGAAAACCCCGGGTGAGTCATAGATTCAAAAAACTGAACCTGTGTTAACCCCTTTTCATCTCTTTGATATAACTTGGTGCCCTGTACAAAATGAATGGCTAACCAGCGTCTATTTGGTGAAGTCGCGTAATTAATGATTTTGTGATTCACTTTAAAGTTAGTTAACTGGGTCCTGTTATTATTGGCATACGAATAAATCTGGTAGATACCCGAACTGCTCGACACCACCAGCACTTCTTTTTCACTCGCCTTAGGTAGCTCTAATTTGTCTTTGGCCGCAATGGTTTCGCTAATAGAACCATTGGTTAAATCATATCGATGAACACTGGACTTAAGATACGAGCCCGTAGCATAAGTTATCTTGTCACCGCCAACATTCACCTGCGGATAGCTGATACGCTCCAGTGGATGGGAATAAATCACTTCAATCTCGGTTGGATCATCAATCAAAAACGCTTTAACTTGATTATCAACATCTTTAAATACCACTTTATTATCTAGTAACGAAATGCTTTTTAGCACCTCTTTTGTTGTTTTTAACCAAACCAGTTGTTTGTTTTTCCCATAACGATAAATATGACTCATAGACCACTCATCGCCCTCCATCACCAACAATGTTTCGCTAGCGATATCATAATGAACAAAATAATAACCCGAACCAAAGTTATCTTTATCGTTGATGGCCAAATAGGTCGACACTTCGCCACTATCAAGGTCAAGTTTGTAAACCTGCATTGGTGATTCTTCAGCGTCACGCTTGGTAAACAACAACTCGTTTTGTGACAACCAAGTAATGCTAGAAAAGTGAGTGAAGGGGTCACAATCGACAACCTTTTTATCGGCCGTTTTAACATGGTAATCTTTGTCGAGTTCAATTAGCCGAATTTCACAGTCATCTTCAAAACGTCGGTGAAAAGCCAAACGCGTGCCATCAGGAGAAAAAACAGGCCCTTGGTCAAAATAACCACTGGTCAATGTTTGATAATTGATATCACTATCTACTTTGATATAAATTTGTGCATGACCATCACGAGACTCGTAAGAAAAGGCCACCGCCTTGCCATTGGGTGATAAATTAGGCTCTGCTGAAATCCCCGTCAATGGGGGTAATTGAGAGATATTATCGATACCAATCGAAGACTTAGCAAAAACGAGGTAAAGCAAGAAAAAGATAAAGATACTGACAAAAGCCGAAGTGCTGCCGTACTTCACCAGTTCGCGCCGTTGCCTTAATTTTTCGTGTTGAATTTTTCGTTCAATCGTTTGTTGGCGTAATACCTCACTAGAGATAAATTCAACCGAACAATTAACCTTGTAACCTTGATTATCGAGGTTTTTCAACCAGTCGGAGCGATAATCCAATTGCTCGAAGCGCCGCCTGACCTTCGAAACCAAGGTAACTGCCTGACTTTTTTTGTTCGCATAATCAAGATTGACTGACGCCTCGCCCCAAAGGTGCACCGCTAAATCATCGGGTTTAATGGCACCACCTCGCTTATCCAACAGATATTGCAAGGTTTGCGCTTCACGTGGGGTTAAATTGACTTCTTTTTGATGACAATGGAGCGATTTGGTTGGCGCTTCAAAATAAAAACGAATTTCATCGTTGATCAAAAAGTATGAGCTGGGCATGAGGTAGTACCGATATTTAATAAATACTTGTAACGATTATAGCCTGTTTACCTTTTAAATTATACATAAAAAATCGACTCTCGCGTAGCAAAAACCCACTGCGGTGAAAATGGTAGGCGGGCAATTTAACCCACCTCTTTTTCATCGAACTGGCGAATAAGCCTTTAACCTTTAACCTTTAACCTTTAACAGATATGAATTCGGGATACGCCACCACGCCACAATCAGACATATCCACCCCGTCGAATTCATCTTCTTCGCTGACTCTAATGCCCATCGTCATTTTTAAAGCCCACCACACCAACAAACTGGCCGTGAAAACCCATGCAAAAATCACCAAGGCACCAAACAGTTGCATCAATACAGTCGCATCAGCATTGCTCAGTGGCACTATCATCAAACCGAAAAAACCGGCTACGCCATGCACCGAAATAGCACCAACAGGGTCGTCTATTTTAATCTTATCTAAAAAGACTATTGAACCAACCACCAAACCGCCTGCTGCCGCACCGATTAAAGTCGCAATAATTGGCGTTGGTGACGCAGGGTCTGCCGTGATGGCCACAAGACCGGCCAATGCCCCATTTAAGATCATACTCAAATCAGCTTTACCCCAAGTCAATTTGTTTAGTATCAATGCACCAACGGCACCAGCAGCCGCAGCAGTATTGGTATTAACAAAAACCTTACCAACCGATGAGGCATTTTGCGCATCGGCTATCATCAATTGCGAACCACCGTTAAAACCAAACCACCCCATCCACAAAATAAAAGTGCCCAAAGTGGCCAGTGGCATATTTGAGCCAGGAATAGGATTCACTTCACCGTTTTTACCATACTTGCCTTTACGTGCGCCAAGCAACAAAACCCCTGCCAATGCAGCCGCAGCACCAGCCATGTGTACTATGCCTGAGCCTGCAAAGTCACTAAAACCCATTTTTGCCAAAAAACCACCGCCCCAAGTCCAAAAACCCTGCAACGGATAAATAAAACCGGTGAGTACCACTGAAAAGGCCAAAAATGCCCATAGTTTCATGCGCTCAGCAACCGCCCCCGACACAATCGACATCGCCGTGGCGACAAACACCACCTGAAAGAAAAAATCAGATTCAAGTGAGTGCGTTGCATCATCGGCTTCGCTGCCAATTAAACCGCCCAAGCTCGGTAAAATGCCACCAGCGGTGTTATCTACGTACATAATGTTATAACCCATCAATAAGTACATAATGCAGGCAATGGCATACAAGCTAATATTTTTAGTTAGAATTTCGGTGGTATTTTTAGAGCGGACCATGCCCGCTTCGAGCATAGCGAAACCCGCCGCCATCCACATCACCAACGCACCACAAATCAGTAAATAGAAAGTGTCTAGCGCAAACTTCAATTCAATCACATCGGTAGAAACTTTGGTCAGCTCTTCCATTTTAATTCTCCAGTTATCATTTTTGGCAATATGGTTTGATTGACTTAACCCTTACATAACCCGTGCCAGAATTTAAATTGAAGTTTTTCAATGAGTTACACAAAAGAGAATGTTGGTGCACAGAAAAGGTGCATTAAACGGCACCAATACGGGGCGCTGACACTTAATGACGCAAGTTAAGCCTAGCCTTAAGCACCAAGGTGACCAAAAGCCCTAATACGCCCAGCGTAAGCCACAAACGTCCAATCGAATAAAGCTCAGCAATTTGACTGAGCAATACACCCACCAACAAACCACCACCATTAAAGGTCAGGGTCAAAACCGACATATAAGTTGCCCGATATTTATCGATGGTCTGATGGTGCATAATGCTCGATGTCAAAGGCGTAACCGCCATAATGCAACACCCAAACAGCACATAAAAACACACAAATAACCCAGCTGATTCGGCAAAAGACAGCAATATCATCATCAATGAAGCCATTCCAAAAAACGGCAGTACCAACCAATCTAAATCATAATTGATATGGCTCAATAACCTAGCAAGCAGTTTACTCGCCAGCGCAGATGCCAAAAAAAATGCCCCAGAGACCAGTCCCAAAGCGATAACATTGGTGCTGCTGGCCAAAAAACCCTTAAATACCGGCTGCCAAAATGAGATCAAACTAACCACCAGCATGCCGTGCATTAACTGCAACAGCAAAACCCCCTTAAGCACAGAATTAGCCCAACATCGGGCAAACGTCTGCCTCATAACCACAAGACCTGAACGTTGACTTTGTGTCACTTCGCGGCGTTTCTCACCCTCGGGATAAAACCAATCTAGGGTTAACATCAAAGTAAAATGAAATACCAGCGCCAATAACAACACCGGTAAAAAAGGGTTATTTGGCGTCAACCAATAACCCAACCACTGCACCGAAGATGTGCCAACCAAAGCACCAATTGCGCCACCAAGCGTCGCCCATGCCTGAGCTGAACTTAGGTGCTTAGTGATAGCATCTAAGCGCCCTTGTGCTTTGAGTTGTTCATAATACCAAGATTCCATCACCCCATTACTAAGCGAACGACCGATTCCCCCCAACAATGAGGCAACAAACAACATAAAAACCTGATCAGAGAAAATCAACAAGGCAAAATATAAACAGTCGAAAAGTTTAGCGAAACGGAAGAGTTTAAAGCGGCCCAAACGGTCTGCAATTATACCGCCGGGTAAATCCATACAAATAACAGCCAGATAATAGATGCCAAAAAACAATCCAACCTGATAAAGCGTCAAGCCTTTGTGCAGGCAAAACAAGCTCATCACAGCGCCAAACAACCCCAAGGTGGCGTTTCGCATGGCTTGATGTAACTTGTAGCGGCGTTCTAATGTCATGGCAGAACCTTTTACACTAACAATCAACAATACTTGAACGTATGATCCGTGACTGACGATTAACAGGTCCCTCTACACAATGCTCCATTATGTTTGTATTATACTTGTACTATTCTTGTACTATTCTCGTGCTGTGCGCCATAGCGATTTTGTTTTTAAGCAACAAAGACACCAATAACCCCAACGCACCAATAATTAACCATAACACTTCAATCGAAAAATACTCTGCGATTAAACTAAACAACAAACCAACTAATAGCCCGGCAAAGTTAAAAGTAAAAGACAACAACGACAAAGTCGCAGCGCGGTTTTTATCCCCACCATGGCGATGCACAATGGTGCCAAGCAATGGTTTGACCGCCAACATAAAAAAGCCAAATGCCACATACAAGACCAAAAAGCCAAAAGTACTGTCAACCAAAGCCAACAACATCAATATTGCACAAGAGATCACAAAAAGAGGTATGATCAAACGATCAGACTCGTAATGAGTTTTGTTTAGTAACAACGCGATAAGATTGCTGGCCAATGCCGCAAACAAACTAAACACCATGGCAACAACCCCCATCAGTACCACACTTTGTTCGCTGTCCAAAAAACCCAATAACACAGGTTGCCAGTAGTTTTGCAGACCGATCACCAAGATACCAAAGGTCAATTGCAACAAAAGCACGGCACGCAACAACGGATGATGCCAACACTTAGCAAAAGTGTGTTTCATAATACTCAAACCAGACATTTTTGGGGCTGTGCTTTTATGAGTAGAAGAGGTCACATGAGGTAACGTTTCGCCCTCATGATAAAAATACCCCAGCGAAACCAATGCAATAAAATGAATCGAAAACGTCAGCAACAAAGCGGGTAAAAAAGGGTGTTGAGGCAAATAAACGTAACCATAAAAATGAACAAAACCGGCACCAACCACCGCACTGATAGCCATGCTAAGCGTCGTCCATGAATGGGTTTTACTGAGCAGTTTACCGATGTCGTCAAGGCGGTCTTCACATATGAGCCGCTCGTAATACCAGGCCTCCAAAGCACCAGTGCTCATCGCACGACCAACCCCACCAATAAAAGAAGCCAAAATCATGGCAGTAATCGAGTCTGAGAACATCAATAAAACAAAATAGATACATTGCAGCACTTTGGCGATGCGAAATATTTTCAATCGACCATAGCGGTCAGCCAATACTCCAGCGGGTAAATCAACACAGATAATCGCCAAATAAAAAATGCCGAAGAACAGGCCTATTTGAAACAAATCCATACCTCGGTGAAGGCAAAACAAAGTGATCACCGAGCCAAATAGACCTTTTGCTCCGGCATTAATTGCTTGATGCCATTGATAACGCCTATCCAATTTCATCTATCACCTAGCCTTTGCAATCTCGCGTTCAAAATATTCGATAGTGCGTATTAACCCCTTTTCAAGTGATATCTTAGGTGACCAACCTAATGTAGTTTTTGCCAACTCAATATCAGGGCAACGCTGAACAGGATCATCACCCGGTAGTGGCCGGTAAACAATCGTAGATTTTGACCCAGTCAGTTTTATCACCTTTTGTGCCAATTCATTGATGCTAACCTCAACCGGATTACCCAGATTAAGCGGCCCTGTGACATCATCAGGTGATTGCATAATCAGCACCAGCGCATCAATCAACTCATCAACAAAACAAAAAGAACGGGTCTGAGTGCCCTGTCCATAGAGGGTAATAGGCTGATTATCGAGTGCTTGATTGATAAAATTAGGGATCACCCGACCATCAGCAGAATCCATGCCCGGCCCATAGGTATTAAAAATGCGGCCCACTTTGATTCTCAACTGATGCTGACGGTGATAGTCAAAAAACAGTGTTTCAGCACAGCGTTTACCCTCGTCATAACAAGCCCTTATACCAGTAGCGTTCACGCGGCCCCAGTAACTCTCTTGTTGAGGATGAACTAAGGGATCACCATAAATTTCACTAGTCGATGCCTGAAAAATAGGTATGTTGAGCCGTTTGGCCAGCCCTAACAAATTAATGGCACCCTGCACCGAGGTTTTTAAAGTTTTAACCGGATCAGCCTGATAATGGCGCGGCGATGCCGGACAGGCCAAATTATAAATCTCATCGACCTCAACATGTAACGCAGACGTAACATCGTGGTGAATAAACTCAAAGTTGGTGTGTTGTTGCAAATCGGCCACGTTTTTCTGTGCCCCTGTGCTTAGATTATCTGCACACAAAACTTTGTGACCATCCATTATCAAACGTCGACAAAGGTGCGAACCCAAAAAACCGGCGCCACCTGTAACCAATACTTTTTTAACCATTTTCCTATTTATCCCTGTTACTTAAGATATCCCATTTGACCCAATGCATTCTTAACCGACACAAAGGCCACACTCTTAGGCTCAATACTGCCCTTTTCCTGCCATAAATAATTCAAAGACTCGTTATTAAGCTTCAAACTTGCCAACGATTTAACCACCACCGAAAAATAGCTATCAACCACATTATATGTAATGCCACCATAGTCATAAGTATTGGGCGCTGAAAACAAATACGCTTGGCTCAACACTTCAAGATTCGACTCTTCTTTAATCTCGCGGGCCAATGCTTGCTCAAGTGTTTCACCAACCGACACAAACCCCCCAGGCAAATGTAGTTTACCCCGTTGTGGCTCATGGGCTCTGGTTAACACCAAAAGTTTGTCATCACATTCAATAAAACCCACAGCTGCCGCTGCCACGTTGTGAAAATACTCAAACTCACACGCCACACAATTGATTTGGCTATCACAAATCACCAACTTTTGTGAACATAACGGACATTTAAGGCGCTTTACATCAATCATAGCTAAAGTCCACGGTATCAAGTTTGGTCTTAAGCCTTTGTTTGAGCTCGACAGACAACGAACAATTGTCCATGACTTGATGATAAAAACTCTGATTGTGTTGTAGATTCAATTTATCGCTAAAGAACAATCGCCAAAATGGGGGATAATGCTGCGCATGTTCAGGCCACTCGCATTTACCTTGCGCTTGCTCGGCAAGTGTCAACTCCCCAGATTTCACCCCATACCAATAATTGCTGTCATTCGAACCAATTCTATTTGCAATATCATCATAAGACTCCGACACCTCCACCCGACAAGTCAACAAGGCAAACTTACTACGAATATAACGTCGGTAATTAACATCTCTGTACTGCTGGGTATGGGTTTGATAGATGCACTCCAGCACAGCCAAATCCATTGATTGTGGCAGCGTCAACTGTTGTAAACTGTTATGAGTGTGAATTGAAACAGGAATGGATAAGCCAGTCAGTTGCTGGATATCTAAGCTAATTTGCTTAGCCTTTTTACTTGGGTTAGGGTGATTTTCGACCATTAAATCGACATCTGAGTAACTCATTTGTTGTTCGACACAAAAATGAATATCCCGAAAATTGACCGAACCACGCTTGCTTTTGTCACTGATATCGTGAGCTTTGAGTACGCTGTCTATTGCTTCCATTAGTTGTACTCTTGACATTTTACCTGCATTCCCTAGATATTTGGTTTCTTGCAAATTATCACCCCTTTAATTAATTAGCTGGTTATTTTAACAGCTTAGTCTATTTTGGCCACAAAGTGGCCTTTATCTAGATAGCCAGAACACTTATCAAAACATAAGCGCCTTGGGTTCAATCAGTTCCAGTGCGGCAGAAATGTCCACAGGCCGTTGGAGTATTTTATCGAGGCGCTGATTTTTCATTTGCGCAAAAATAAACTGGGGGTGATTATCTTCATGCTTATAGAACCTAACCATTTCATTGAGGTAAAACGATGCCTCTTTTTGTTGATACAACGACCAATTGCTTTGTTGAATCAATTGACATGCCGAGTCTGTAGCAGGCTCGAATGCATCAGAAGTACAGCCGTAATAAGTAGAATCACTGACTTTTTCACCATAACGACGAACAATCAAATCCCCCTCATCCCCTAACTGCCAATGACCTTCAACCGCCCAAAGTTCACCCTTTTCAAACTCTATCACCCCATTAGCATTGTTGTCATAGGTTTGAACCCACAAAATCGTGCCATCTTCGTTAAGCTCCAGCCATTTTGAATCAAAAGTATTATTGCCAAGCGAACTAACGCGGTATATCCCTGCCAACAATGCCGTATCCCAGCTTACATCTTCATCTTTAAGCAAGATGTTGTCGGTATGGGTGAAGTGCCTTAAAGAGTCATTCATTTCTTTGCTAAATTGCACGTTAACCAAAGGGGTTGTTCCACCATTTTCACTTAACACAGCCAAATCAAAAACCCCTTGAGTGGTGTCGTGACCCAAGGTCAAATGACCTTTGTCGTCAACACCCCAAGATATCTCTAATGACTCGTCTATTCGCAGACCTTGCTCATCAATACCGGCTACATTCAATGTCGCCAAACCACCAGACAATACCAGCTCTGCTGTTTGTTCATGAATAGCATTGTTTATTGGTAGCGTAGAGAAAAAGCTTCCTAACGGTAACGAGATAACATAGGTTTTACCTCGCTCAAACAAGTTATCGGCAGCCACAACGCCCGATTCTTTTACTGCCTTTAAATCTTTTTTTGTTACTTTACTATAATTTTGATTTTCGTCATCAAGCCTTACGGTTTCATAATGGTTGGTAGAGACTAGCTGAGCAGCAACAGGCGAATCATTGAGCCATTTCATGTTCGAATGAGTCCAACGAAGCTCCTCTATACGGCCATCGCCATATACCCTTGTAGAAATAACCTCTCCGCCTGATTTGAAGTTCATCGCAAGACCATTGTCACCCATAAACCAATTAAAAGGCACATCGAGGTGACTGGAAGTCCATTGACCGGTGCCATCTTCATCCAGAATCATTCGACCTTCACCGAGCAGCTGATTTTCGCTCGTAAAATAGTAACTCCCGGCTAACGAGCTTATCGCGGGTGTTGAAGATACCATCTGGGCATTTGCAAGCAGCGCGTTATCCACTGTCCAATACAGCTGTGAATCATGCTGGCGAACCGTATTAAGATAATCTTGCGCAGCTTGTGGGTCATTCACTAAGGCCCAAGTATCGGCAAAACCTTCGGGTAAATTCAAATAATCTACGGCGCCTGCATTGTCTGCTACCATACCAACCACGTTGGCATAAGCCCGCAGCAAAGCACTGTCATAATTTTTCTGAGCGTTATCAAACATAGCCTTATCAAGAACAACCTGACCATCGTTAGCCGTTTCCATCAAAGCCGCCAATGCCGTACTGAGTCTGCTGACATTAACGCTGTGGGCTTCATCAAAAGTCAGCATATCGTCA
>CALKGI010000271.1 GCA_938085045.1 uncultured Alteromonadaceae bacterium | reverse complement strand
TGACCCCGGCCGGAGGTGGCTGGTAGGGTGAGGTCTATATGCTGCTGGTTAGTAGATTAGAACGTCAGTTCTATACCCAGCGCTGCGAACACTGTGGTGTCTGGGAAGCCGTCGGCTATCATCTTTTTCGAGAACTGAAATTGACGAATGCCTTTTTGCGTGGCTGGGCCCATAATACCGTCTGGCTTACCAACATCAAAACCTAAAGTCGTCAGTTTTTCTTGTAATGCCAGTAATTGCCCCACGGTAATGTTTGGTGTTTTGACCGGTGGACGATGCAACTTACCAGAGCCGGCGATACGCTCGGCCAAACGACCCACAGCTATCGCGTAAAACTGTGAATGGTTCCAACGCATGATCACCGAAAAGTTGTCATAAACCAAAAATGCTGGACCCTTGTGACCGCCGGGAACCAATAAAGCGGCTTCTATTGATGATGTGCCAATCGATTTTCCGTTGGTCTTACTAACACCCATTTTACTCCAGCTAGCCAGCAGCTTAGCGTTATCCATGCCTGAGTTTTGATAACCAAAGTCTTCTGTTAAAGAGACTTCACGTCCCCAGCGAAAGCCCGGTTTCCAGCCTAAGTGGTTGAGAAAGTTAGCAGCAGAGGTTAGTGCATCTGGAATGCTATTCCATAAGTCGACTTTATTGTCTCCATCACCGTCAACGGCATACTGCATATAAGCAGAGGGCATAAATTGAGTGTGTCCCATTGCGCCCGCCCAGGAGCCTAGCATTACTTTGGGATCTAACGATTCACGTTCGGCCAGTTTTAATGCCAGCATTAACTCTTTGGTAAAAAATTCGCTGCGGCGTGGGTCACAGGCCAAAGTGACCAAAGAGCGAATAATAGACATCTTGCCTTTATACGTGCCAAAGTTGGTTTCTAACCCCCAAAATGACATTAGATAATGGGGTGGTACGCCGTAAGTATGTTGTAAATTGAGTAACAACTTTTTATGTTCGGCCAGCATTTTACGGCCTTTTTCAATTCGCCACAGGTTAACCCGTTTGTTGAAATAACTGTCAAAAGACTCGCTGAACTCTGGCTGACGCCTGTCATATTCAATGACCTTGGCATTATGGGTGACAGTTGCCAGATTGGCATCGATTATTTGCTGACTAACACCTTGCTCATGCGCTTGGTGTTTTAGTTTGGTTACACATTGTTTGAATTCTATCTGGGGCGTTTGTTCAATTGATGTTTTTATTGGCGTTTCTTGGGCGCGAGTAGCCGGGGATACAAACAATGCGGTAACAGTGGTTAAGACTAATGATAAAACAAAGAAGTTGTTGAACATGGCAGGTTTTGCTCTCCTGGGAAAAAGCTGTGTTTATAAGCAATGTCTAAAATAGAGTTTTAAAACAATGGTCGACGACCATTTTTATCATCATACACATCGATAGTCAGTTGGGCTATCGCTTAACCTGATAAAATGAAACAAATCGTTTAAGCCTGAATAAATAACAACCACCTCTTCAGTTACTTTTCAATACAACAGCACCGCTATCAAATAATTAACAAGACCTTTAGAGGTCAATATGCGGTCATGGAAGTTTATTTAGAGGACTTTTAACTCTTAATATCAATAAAAAAAGCATTTTTTCATATTTCTATTTAGCTTTTATATTTCAGTTGGTTAACCTCTTCGTAACCAGTCGTAACCGCTGTTTTTGAGGCATCGTAAGCAATAGTTGACCATCGAAAGTGGTATTGGGTCATTAAAAAAATAGAATGGCTTCATCACTTAGGCAACGAGCTTAATTGATTAGGAAGTAAAGACGTTAGATGAATAGCAATTTGCCTTAAAGCAAGTGCCACCAGACAATAAGAATAATAAGAAGCTGAGGTGCAAATGTTATTAAAGGCAGAGTTAAGCGATGAACAGTACTTAAGAATTAAAGCGTTAGAGCATCTCATTGATGTGGACTTTAACTCTCAAAAATCTTGTCATGAAGTTTGCTATCTCATCTATCACCTATTTGAAAAGAGTGACGATGAAGTATCCCGGATGGTGGCCAGTGTAGCGAAAAAGGCTTTGAAATCATCGGTAGAGTTTCATTAAGAAGAATAATCAAGAAAAAATAATAGATTAAACAAATTCGAATTTTTACAATTTAAACAGGAATATAGAAATGTCAGAAGAAAAACGTTACCCAGGAAAAGTAAAATGGTTCAATGTTGCTAAAGGCTTTGGCTTTATCACTACAGACGAAATTGATGATGATATTTTTGTTCATTATCAGAATACGCCTAAATGCAAAAAAGTCGGCACTCGACGTTTGCTCGAAGGTCAAATGGTGAGCTTTGAATTGGGTATCAACGGCAACAAAGGTTATGAAGCTTTGAATGTCGCGCTTGAACAGCCATACGTTTACGCATAAACACTGACATGTAATTAATTTTTATCTGAATAATAATAAAAACGCTGAAACAAACCCAATAATAATAAAAACAAAAATAATAAAAACAGTCGGTCCGTTATACAGGAATATATTGTGGATATTAAAAAGTTTAATAAATGGTCAGATCAATTTGAAGTCATGCTGAGCAAATTGACTGAACATGAAAAAGAGATGCAAACAACTCGACAGCAGCAGATTGCTGACGAAAGCTCCATCACCAGCTGTTCTGCTCAAGTGGCACTAGAAAAGCACTTGAGAAAGATGGCGAATGATATTCGTGCATTAGGCTTTTGTTATAATAACTTAAAAGAATCCATTCATATGCAACAGGAACAGTTTGATACGCTGGATTGATTCAGCGTAAAGACTCTTGCCCATATCGGTTACGCCCCCTAACCGGTGTGAATGATGGCACTGCACGTTATGTGACTGCCCAGTGCCTTATTTCTTTCTTCTTTTCACTTCCTTGTTTTTTAATCCCTTTTGCCATCCACTACCCTCGCTACTTCCGTCTTTAGGTTTAAAGATTTCACCACACAGACATGGATTTGGTATTATTTCCTCGATAACTGCGCCTGTCGTTACCTTAATGTATTATCCCCGTGTATTGATACGCCTGTGCGGTGAATAAGCTTTTGACCTTATACCAAATCCATTAATTAACGGGTCATTTTGCTGGCTAAAATAAGCATTAGCTTCGTTATTAATCTTGCCATTAGAGTGACTAGTGGCCCCGATTAATGCCTTGCTACTGCTTATTTTCCCAATTGGTCCGACACATCGGCAAAATCAGACCAGTGAATTAATGTCATTGGTATTACTTACTTTCTTTTGACCCCTAAAACCCATGATTAAGAAACTGAATATAATCAACCACATTGTTGGTCAGGCGTATGCCGTTACTATCGGTGACATCGCCGAAGGTCGCTTGATAATAAGCGGCTTGATTAAGAATTATTCTTGAACCGCTGCGTGGGTCGGTGTATTCGGCGATGATCACGTCAAATTCGGCAGTGACTGTGCCGCTACCTGAATTGAAGTCTTGTGCTGGGGTTGTCACTACTATATGCCAGTTAGTGGTGTCTATTGAGCTTTTTAAGGCGGCATCAAATGTCACATTCTGCTTAGCCGTTTGCTGGCCAGCTTCAACAAAGTGCCAACCATTAAAACTAACACCTTCTACTAGAGGGTGAGTATTGTCTACCACCTTGGCGCTAATAAAATCGTTAAATGGGGCGTCTTCTGTGTGAAGGACAAACTGCTGATCGCCAGTTAAAAATGGCATGGGAGTGGCCTCTACACTGAAGTCGTTTAGTTGTCCGAGATAAACTGAGCCACCTTCAGCTAAGAAATTGTCAATGACGTTGGCATTGTCAATCAGTTGCTCAATATCTTGGAACACAGTGGTATCGAGGCCTACAACCAACAAATTGTAATTAGCTCTTTTAAGTTGCGGAACATTATCAATGATGTTGTCAAAACGAATGCCGTGGGAAACCAGAATTTCGGTCATACGTTTTTTGTCTTCTGGATCAAACAAGGCCACCGCTGGGGTATCGCCATCACCAATCTGGGGAAATGACTGTAATACCACGGCTTTTTGTATTTTTCCATCAATCAGATTCTCTGGAACAAAGTCAATCGGGCCAATGGCAAGACTGCCCTTAATGAAACCACTGGCGAGAAAGTTAAGACGGTAACTGGCTTGGGGTAGGTCGCTAATTTGATAAAACCCTTGCGCATCGGAGGTAACCGAAATATATGTTTTGCGGCCAATCGCATCTGTGGTTATCGAGCGGCCAAAGGGTAGCGTTGCGATGGTCACGTTACTGACTGGTAGCCCTTGGCTATCAACTATTTGGCCGCTGACGGTGGCAACTTGTGTTGAACCACTACTACTTGACCCTTCGTTTGTAATGTTAAATTCAGTGTCTTTGCAAGCGGCTAAGGTGAACACCGCCAGTAGGCATAATTTCCAAAGTTTCATGAGAGTATCCTTATTCGTTAGTTCTTTATTTAGCGTTTTATTGAGTTCTAAATTAGAAGTTGTAACTTATACCAAAGCGAATTGCTCGCCCTTCAAGGGGGATATCATCGAGTAGCCCCACAGATTGTTCAATTTCATCGCGGCCATTTTGGTCGAACACGTTAGCAACACTTAATTGGCCATCAATACCTAATCCAAATAGGTCATCAACATTAAATGCGATGTTTAAGCGGGTTTTGGCTTTAATTTTGGCCCTTAAGTCAGCGCTTTCACGTTTGGGTGACGAAAACCACGATAAGCTGAAACTGGCGCTAGTGCTGTCACTTAAGTGGTAAGTACCGCCTGTATTTAAGCGATGTGCAGGGTGGATATTGGCCCCAGCACCCAATTCGACACCGCTGGTCATTTGGTAGGCATAGTTAAAATAAGCGACATCCAATCCCAACCAAGCACCTTTTACCTCAAATTCGAGACCTTTTGAACGGCGTTCTCCGCTGTTTTTCCATTGTTCAATGCCGGGCATTGAATCAAAGAATATTTCATTGGCCGTTTCGTTGACGAACAAGCTGATGTTCGCCGACAGGCGACTAAAATCATAACCAAGTTGCAGCTCAAGACTATCTATTTCGGTGGGTTCTAATCCACTATTACCTTGAATGCGAAATTGGCTTTGGGTAGGTGTGGCATCAAACAATTGAGCGAAAGAGGGCGGTTTGTATGCACTGGCGTATAACAGCTTGGCGTAAAGTGGATTGTTAAAGCGATGAACCAAACCCAGTCTAGGGTTGAGCGTGGTACCAAAGTCGCTGTAATCGTCAAAACGCACGCCAGTGGTGATATCGGTATTGTCACTCAATTGCCATAAATCCTGTAAGTAAACCGACGATATACCGCGAGTGACCCCATAAGGCATGAACTCTACGGTCAAATCTTTTGCCGGGAAAATGGCGATGGGTCCTCGGCCTTTTAAACTGACATTGGCAACTTTTTCGACTTCATCAAGTTGTACTTTGTTGTAAGCCAAACCAAATAACAATTGATGGTTGTCTAGTGGGTTATATCCAAGCTCCAAATCGACGCCTGTGCTGATGGTCTTATGACGAAAGTTTTCAATAATGCCCGCCGTAAAATCTTCGTTTAGGCCGTCTTGGTCTTCATCACCCAAAATTTGCGGTGGTTGGCTTTGGCCAAATAGTTTGGCTTCGTTGCTTACCCAATAAATTTTACCTGCTAAATTGATGTGTTCAAACATCGCGGTCGTGTATTGCATCGACAATCGGTCAAGGGTGGTTTCTTTAATGGTATGGTCAAGTTCAGTCACCAATCCGGTGTGGCTGAGCAGTGGGCTACTGATTAACTGAGCATGACTGAAATTAAGGCCAAATTGGCCGTATTGAATACTGACATGAGCATTGAATTTTTCAACAGCTTCTTGCCTAGTGGTTGGTGTTAACGTTGGGTTGCTCAATGGCGGCACATATTGAGCTGGCGTTGGGGTAAAAATGGCA
>CALKGI010000270.1 GCA_938085045.1 uncultured Alteromonadaceae bacterium | reverse complement strand
CCGATGTGTCGGACCAATTGGGAAAATAAGCAGTAGCAAGGCATTAATCGCCGCCACTAGTCACTCTAATGGCAAGATTAATAACGAAGCTAATGCTTATTTTAGCCAGCAAAATGACCAGTTAATTAATGGATTTGGTATAAATAACTTAAGTTTAATTGAATACGTTAACTGTATATAGATAAGACTTTGTAAGATTAAAAAACCATCAAAAATTGTAAATAAAAGGAAGTAAGTAATCATGAGCACATTAAAAAAAGTATTTTTAACACTCGGTTTAGGTTTGGGTTTGAGTGCAGCTAATGCAGCACCAACAACGGCAAGCTGTGAAGACATGAAATCGGCCTGTGACGCAGGCAATACAGCTGCTTGTATTCAAGCGGTTCAAATTTGTACTATTTGTGAACTTGACCCAACGGCTTGTGACTTTGATGATGACAGCACGTTCACCATTCCTCCATATGGCTAAGCCAAGCAGTCATACCTGACGTTAATACCTAATATTAATGTTCTGACAAAACGCCACTTACTCAATTAAGTGGCGCTTTGTGTTTGTTAGCTCATGAACAAAACCTGGGCTCCTGCAAACCCACACTCGACCACTTATGGTAAATTCTTTTGCTCAATAAAATGTCTACCCATTCAAATACTTAGGGTGAATCTTGGTGAAGAGCCCGATTTAAGGGCTGTTAAATTTATCAGGAAATTGGTTCGCAGGTGATGCTAAATCTTAGATCTTAAGCCACCAAATGCTCAACAATCTCACCAATATTGCGGCTGTCTTGATCAAACTCGACCCCCAGCAAAACAATCTCTTTGCCGCTATGTTGGTATTTTTGTGCATATTGCTTATCTTGAATTTGCTTTAACGCGGCTTCACAGCTGTCGTTTAACTTAAATTCAATGATGTAGATGGTATTTTGTGTTTGCAGTACGCAATCAATCCGACCAATGTTGGTGCTTACCTCGGCTTCAAGTTGATAACCAAGCAAGGTAATAATCGCGTAGAACAACGACTGATAGTATTTTTCGTGCTTAAGCGTGATGTCAAAAGGAATATTGGCAAAAAATATCCGCATTGTATCAAAGAAACCACTGACATCTTTTTGCGCTAAGGCACTAGCAAGCTGGCGAATGTATTGCGTGTTTATGCCCGCTTTTGTGTGGGCGAATTGCTCGATAATAATGCGGTTAAAGGCGTGCTTAACTTCATGATTGGGAAAATCTAGCGCAAACAAACCATCATGATAATTGGCGATGGTCAAATAACCGGTTTGCAATAATACTGGCAAAGGGCTGATTTGCCCGGGTTCCATCGCAACAAAAGCACTGTCGTCTAGTTCAACTTTGGTAATTTCGGCCAAATCAAACTGCTGATCTTTAATCAGGTTAATTAAAAAAGTCGGGGTACCAGTGCTAAACCAGTAATGGAGGAATTCTTGGTCTTGGCATAAAGACAACAGCGAATACGGATTGTAAACCCCATCGGCACTGTGATGAAAACGATAACCATTATACCAATGTTTGATTTTGGCCAGTATTTGCGCTCTATCCATGCCCTCGTGGTTAGCCAATTGCTCAATAGCCAGAGAAAAATTCGTTTCAAGTTCTTGCTGAGTGACACCACATAAAGTGGCATAGCGTTTGTTCATCGAAATGTCTTTGAGGCTATTCATCCCCGAGAACACCGATATTTTGGCAAACTTAGAAACACCAGTAATAAAAACAAATCTAAGATGCTCATCAAGCGGTTTTATCACCGCATAAAAAGCACTCATAACCTGATGTATTTCGGCCAACACAAGTTTATTAAAATTGTTAAGAATAGGCTTGTCATACTCATCAACCAACAACACCACCTTTTGACCGGTTTTATTGTGAAGCTTTCTGACCAACTCTCCGAATCGCTGACTATAACTTTGTTTTACCAGCTCAATATCATGTCGTTCGGCAATATCATTGACCGCGTTATAAATATAATCACGTAGGCTGTCGGCCGTTGCGAACTCATCCTCTGAAAATTCTAATTTAACGACCGAATAAGTCGCAAAGTCATAATCGGTATCAGCAATATACAAACCATCAAACAAAGCTTTTTGACCGCGAAAAAGCGCCTCAAGTGTGGATATCAATAAGGATTTACCGAAACGGCGAGGTCTGGAGAGAAAATAGACTTCGCCTTGATGGATCAGGTCGTACAAAGTTTCGGTTTTGTCGACGTATAGATAACTCTCTTCGCGGATCTTTGCAAACGTTTGGATACCAAGGGGGTATTTCATCTTAAGTCCGACTGTCAACAAGTGCTTTAAATATTAGGCTCAGTATAACTGAAATGAAAAATGCCAGCCACGGCTAATATTTTTTGCTTGTTGCCCCTCTTGCCAAAAGTTTGGGCGACTACAACCCATGAATCTCTTTAATCACCGCTCTAAAAGATTTCAACATATTGTTGCCATGAAAGTTAGAGCGAAAGTTTGCGCGCTCACTCAAAAAGTCTTTCACCGAGTAATCACCAAGATCTAGTGCTTTGACATCGCTTATCAAGCTGTCATCTAAGTGCATAATCTTTAAGGCGGCAAGGCGATTGGCATCATTGCTTATCAAACCATAACCATTAACCTTGTCGACAAAAGCGCCGTCGATGCGATGAATTTTGAGTCGTAAGGCTTCGTCAACATCCAAGCCAGTTAAATCCAAATCGGCCATTTTGCTCAAAAATGCCGGGGTAACTCTGTGAATGCGCAGCGCCATCACATCGTCAGCATCGGTTGTATCAAACCCCATGTTTTTAACTTGTTCGACAAAGTCGCTATTGATGCGATGAATTTTAAACCCCAACGCATCGTCAGCGGTGAGCACGTCAAAACCCATGTCGCGGATAGAGTCAACATAGTCTTTACTCACCCGGTGAATACGCAGTGCCAACAGGTCATCTTCATCAATGTCTTTAAAGCCTAGTTGGCTCACTTGCTCAATAAATTTGGGGGTAATTCGGTGAATTTTAAACGCTAAAATATTGTCGTCATCAAGATTGTCAAAACCCATGTCTCGCACACTTTGAGCGTATTTTTCATCGATGCCATGAATGCGAAAAGCCAGTAACTTGTCGGCATCGAGTTTGCCAAAACCGGCGGTTTCCATCTGTTTGGCATAGCGGGCGTTAACCCCGTGGATTTTAAAGGCCAATAGCGAATCTCTATCAAGATTGGTATAACCGGCATCAGCCATTTCGTCGACAAACTGCTGGCTGACCTTGGGAGAATGACCATTACTGTGCCTGTCATGCGCAGCGGCCACACCGCTTAAACCCATCGCGATTGCCAATACACTGCCAGTCAGAATAGTTTTTGCTTTGTTTAGTGTCATTTGATGATCCTTTGCGTTTGATTAATGTATTTCGTCTTTCATAACAGTTAATACGTAACCAATCGCAAAAGGTTGATGGGCAATTGCAGTTTTATTTCAAAGGCAAAACAGGCGTCCAATCTTTACACAAAGGTATGGTTTGAAAACAACGGATTTGATGAGGCTGCTTGTTGGCATCTTTCAAGCTCAAAGCTATGCGATGGTCTTGCGTGGCGTGCATTAACCAGCTTTGCCACTGGCTGGCATCATCGTTACGTTTTTCGTCAAACGCCATAGTGATATTGTTGTCGTCTTTAATGGTGAAGCTAAATTCATCGAGCGGAATCGACAACCCACCACCAACGGCCTTTATATATGACTCTTTGAGCGTCCAATAATCAAAAAAGCGATAACGCTGGCGTGCCTCTGGCAATGATTTTAGTTCAGCCACTTCAGTCGGCGAGAATTTGTATTCGGCAATTTTAATGGTGGAGCTTTTACGTTTGATATATTCAACATCTACGCCCAAATCAACACGCAAAGCCACCGCACAAACAATTAACCCTTGGGTATGGCTGATATTAAATCGCAACGGTAACGGTGGGTTGGCTATCTCGGGTTTGCCTTTATCCCCTTTAATAAATTGCCAGTCTTGGGGGGGAACATCTGCGTATTTAGATAGCACAGTACGGGCAAATGCGCGGGTGATAAGGGCGTCATGACGGTCGTTGGCGAATCTGTAACGTTGCTGTTTTTCGCGCTCTTGCTCGTTCATTAACTTGTCATATGCCACGAGTAAGTCTGAATCGGTCAAATCATTGGGCTGAACCAGCCATAAATCTACGGTGTTATCGGGCAAAGTGATTTGGGTTGTGTCAGTCATGTTTATTGAGGGCTTAGTCGGTGGATACTTTGGTGGATTATACGATATAAAACGGGGATGAATCACCCGCCTACAAAATTCAGCCTTTTTTCTTTTAAAAATAGAAAAAGGGCAACGTTAAACGTTGCCCTTTATATTAAGGTTTTTAAAAATCTGTTAAAGCTTACTTATAAGACCAATTCAATGTCACGCCAGTTGCAGCGCTATATCCGCGAATACCAATGTGGTAAGTACCGGCAGCTGGGCTTGCTACAGTACATGTTTCTTCGTTACCCGTTTTGTACGGACGACAATCGTAAGCTGAAGTTGTCGGTGCTGTAGCGTTACGACCATAAAGGTCAGCATCGCCAGTTCCGCCAGTGATTGTTACGTTCAAATCGCTTGCACCGGCTGGAATAGCCAATGAATAACGCTTCCAGCTACCAGAACCAATGCTCAGGTTAGTTTCGCTGCCACTTTTAGGACCGCCACCTGTAGAGGTAGTGTGGTCTGCAACAATTGAAGTGTTGGTATAAGCAGAGTAGCCTCTGATCATGACGTGGTAAGTACCTTCTTTACCAGCAGCGATAGTACAAGCTTCAGTGTTACCTGTTTTGTACGGACGACAGTCGTAGCTGCTAGTCGTTGGCTTGGCGCCAAACTTAACATGCATATCTGCATCACCAGTGCCGCCACTCATATTGAAAGTCACTTCTTTAACATCAGCAGGTGTTTTGTAAGTGAAGAAAGTTTCGCTTGCGCTTGCGCCGCTAATGCCAGTTTTAGCAACACCTTTGGCCAATTCGCTTCCACCAGTTGGCGGAGTCGTGCCACAAGTGTTAACACCAACCAATGCAAATGCTGCTGTTACGTCGGCTTGGTTATAACCTTTATCGCCAGCCGCTTTGTATACGCCACATGCGCCTGCATCGAACGTGCTGTTGGCGGTCCAATAAGTTTTGTTGGCCAATGCCATAGTAACGAATGCTTTTTTAACATCCCAACCTGAAGTTGTCGCCAATTTCCAAAATGCACGGTTATAAACACCTGAGCTGTGGTGAACGTCCATAGAGCTTGTGAAGTTACTTGCATGACCAATCGAACGACCATCTTTTGTCGGGTCTTCGAAGTAACGCAATGCACCAGCGGCTTTAAAGATATCTGCGCCAACTAACCAATCGTTGGTACCTTTCATAAAGAATTTGGCAGCTTCACCAGCCATGTCAGAGAAAGCTTCGTTCATTCCGCCAGACATGCCTGAGTATTCTAGGTTAGAGTTTTGCTGAGTGTAACCGTGGCTAACTTCGTGAGCCGATACGTCAAGGCTAACCAGTGGGTGGAAAGTCGTTGCACCATCACCAAATGACATGGCTGTGCCGTTCCAGGTAGCGTTTTCGTAGCTTGAACCAAAATGTACACGCATTTGCAGTTTTTGGCTGATTGGTGCAGCACCAATGTAATCGGCGTACATTTTGAAGATAACGTCACCAAAGAAATGTGCATCATTCAAAGGTGAGTAAGCACCATTGATTTCTTTGTAAGTGTTTTCAGGGCAAGTGAAAGAATGAATTGTGCCGCTGCCAGATGTGGCGTGCTTCATGTCATAAGTGTCGACATTAGGTGAAGTCATTGAGCAAGTGCTGCCACTTTGAGCCACATTCATTTTGCCAAACTGAGTACCGTTGTAGAAGTATTTGCCTGTTTTAACATTACCACCTGGGCCTGTTGCTTCGGCGTAGTTCATGTTGTCCCAGCTCTTCAATACTTCTTTGCTCATTGCATCGATGAAGAAAGTTGGACGTGAAGCGCCATTGGCTTCTGGACGTACGTAAGATACTTGGTACGCACGGCGCGCTTTGCCGTTTGGCATTATGTAGATGTATTCTTTAACTTGCTTGTTTTCAAGCTTGCCTGAGAACGCTTTGGCTGACATTTTACGTTGGCCAGATTCAGTATCGTTCAACCATTTGTCGTTGTTAATAGCCAATTCAAGAGCTTGCTTGCCAGAGATACGCGCTTTAGAGAACCTAAGGTCAATATCAAGGTCTTGAGCGAAGTTACCAGTGATATCGGTGATGAAGCCCATATCTGTTTTGGTAGCAGCTAAAGAGCGACCGTAAACTTGAACACCGTCATAGTGTTGCTCAAAACGAACTTTTCTTACGCCGTTACCAACTTCAATTTCTTGGGTGGCTTTAAGGGTGCTTTTACCGGTTAAACCCATGATCAGGTTAATATCAACACCGGTATGATTGGCAACTAAATGTTGTGCAGGTACGTCTTGGGCAGCACTAGCAGCGAAAGACAATGCGCAAATAACACCTGCGCAAACTTTAGAAACGGTTTGAATTTTCATTATTATTTTACTCTTCTCTTGTTTATTATTTTTTGGTTTATCTTTTATAAAGTAATGGCAGATGATGTCTTACTCAGACGATTAGCTGCCTTCCTTCAACTTGTGAATGCCTATTCACCTTACAAGAGTCAGACGATAAAGATCAACAAAGCGTAACATTTGGCTATCAAATGTTAATTAATAGTTAATAGCCATCTGAGATTTACATCTAAGAAATGAGCAGCTTATTTTATTGTTTATTTTCAATCGATTAGAATGCGATTATCGTGCCGATTAGCGGTTCCTCACTGACGTATCAAAACGTATCAAAACCTATCTTGTCGATACAGCGGTTAATAGAAGTCAATTAGAACGAGGGTTCGCGTTTAGCGGCAAAGGTGTACAATCAGACACATTAAAGCAAGATTTTTGTTGAAACTGCAATGGATTTTGACGGTATTTTAAACAGATAATGAGGGTAGACATAAATGGCGTTGCGCCCACTTATGCCCATATGAAGGGTTATCGGTTGTTTGCCTGTTCTTCTCTCAAGCGTTTTTGCGCAATTTCAAGCATCACCAACGTCTCGCAAGGGCTATATTGCTCAAGCAAAGAACGAGTACGAAAAGACGACCATTCAGAAATAGGGTCGAAATTATCTTTACGTTTGAAGTTAAGTTTTTTAATACCCACCAAGCACTCAGCCTGCATGGTGACGTTTTGAAGTGTTTTTTTATCGAGCTTTTGATCGCCACTTCTTTTGGCAATTTCTGCGTAACTGTAGTCGGTGGCTTGGGCCGTCAATGCTGTCAATGACAAAGCCAGTGTGAGTAGGGTCTTTTTCATGGGTATCCTTATTTAATCTATTGGGCGTTTATCAGACTCATTCTGGCTGATTGCTCGCAGACTTGAAAGTGATTTAATGTAAACTGATATGTAGTGTTGAATTCGGATGCAAATCTATGAAAATTAGTTTAATTGTCGTTATTTTACTGCTGCCCTTTGCCGTTGAGGCAGCGTTTCCTGAAAACTTGGTGGCGGCAGCCTATAAAAGACTCGAATCTAAAGTCACCTATGATGGTTCGTATATTGGCATACCCTATCCCAATGGTGACGTACCGGCCAATATTGGCGTTTGCACCGATGTGGTGATCCGCGCTTATCGCACCATAGGCATTGACCTGCAACAATTCGTTCACGAAGACATGAAAAGCGCATTTGCCGCTTACCCCTCTAAACGAATGTGGGGATTAACAACCACTGACAGCAATATTGATCATCGCCGGGTGCCCAACCTCAAGGCCTTCTTTAAACGCAAAGGCGAAGTGCTAAAAGTCAGCAAAAATGCCGAAGATTATAAACCCGGTGATCTTGTGACTTGGACATTGGGGGCAGGTTTGCCGCACATTGGTATCGTGGTAGATAAAAAACACTGGCTTTCAGGTAACCCAATGATTGTTCATAATGTGGGTCAAGGTCCCAAGTTAGACGATTTTCTATTTAGCTTTGAAATTACAGGGCATTATCGTTATGCACCCCAGTAGTGAGGCACATACAGAATATTTCATGACATTTTTCGTCGCGCTGATAAATGACAAAAAGATGATGTTTTTATTAAAAAGTGCCGCTTATCTCATATTTAAGCCATCTCATTGCAAAAGTATTTTCAACGGTTAATAATTCTCCTGCTTTTAAGCGAGCAGCCCAATCCTCTAAACGATTGAGCAACTAAAAGTTAATCTTTGTACATCAAATCAAATAGGAATCACCATGAAAAAAGTAAACACACAAACTAAAGCAGCTGCCGCAAAATTTAAAACTAACCTTAAAGCGGGTCCAAAACCTGTATTGCCACAGGGCATTTCTTTCGACAACGAATAAAGTTCAAAAGCATAAGCGTAATGGTGCGTAGCAAACGCACCTTACATTTATCACATTGTCTGTGTACCACGCACAGGTTAAAAAACCCCCTATAATAAAAGGTAGGCCCTGAGGGATTTCTACCATGAAGCTAACCTATCTATTATTTATTCTTTTTTGTATGTCTGTCAGCTTTACACCCAAAGCTCAGCCCCTACCCGAGTATTGCCCCGAGCCATTAAAGCTAGTCTATTACGGAAACTGGTACCCCTATATGTATGCCCAAGGCGATAACCACCAAGGTACTGATTGGACATTTTTGTTGAAAATACTCAAGGTGCTGAATTGCCAAATTAATGTAGTAAAAATACCCGAAAAAAGAGCCCATAAAGACTTGTCAAAAAGACATGCGTTGGTGATGATTGCCGCCACCATTACTAAAGAGCGATTAAAGCACGCCTATTTCAGCAAATCCTATCGCGACGAAGTCCAATCGATATTTTATCTCGAAAGCAAAGATTTTCCGCCCAATTTGGCCTCGCTCGAATACGTGGTCGCGCAAAGCAATATGGTCGCCATTAATGGCGCTGCTTGGTATGGCAAAAGAGTCGAAGCACTCAGGGCTAGCGCCAGAGACAAGCACAAGTTTATTCATGTGCCCGGCATGAAAAAGCGTA
This sequence comes from uncultured Alteromonadaceae bacterium, assembly GCA_938085045.1. GTDB lineage: Bacteria > Pseudomonadota > Gammaproteobacteria > Enterobacterales > Alteromonadaceae > JABSOG01. The sequence goes on along the minus strand of CALKGI010000270.1, from coordinate 5,182 downwards.
TAGAAATGATGCGCCGAGACCGCGCCCAATCAATGGTTGAAGACTACATAGCGGGTTGCAATTATTTTCATCAATATGCTCAAGATATTGCGCCCAAACTGCGTGCCATTACAGTACATCAGGTCAAAGTGTCGTATATGTTCAGCAAAACCAATGTGTCACCAGCTTTTATCAAACGATTTGACCAAACAATGACACAATTGCTCGAACAAGGTATATATGATGATATTCTCGCCAAGTTTACCCCTGTTGGGTGTTAAGAACAGTCATTGCCGCCCCCAAAAATGCCTGATACTTTTTCGATTTACCGATAGAGCCCTTATGTGGTAATTGATTGTGCCCCACATTACCAGTAGCCACCGTTGCCGGGGGTTTATCGATATTCAGACACTCAGGCTGCCAGTCTAAATCGCAAAATGCCATTATCTTTTGGCTTTCAAGTTCAGGCGAATTAACTAGGTTTTCGTAATTGACGGTCATCACGTTATCGACAAACAACTGTTGCCAGAACGCACTTAACTTTTGCACGTGTTGATAATATTTGGCGGTATTTTCTAATGAATAGACATAATTATAATTGCCCTGATTAGCCCAAAATAACTGCCGATAGTTACTCACAATGGTGTCCATCGAGTCTCGGTTAAGACAGATGATTTTTGCGTTGGGCAGTGCTTTGAGAATAAAACCCACATACAACACATTAAGCGGCATTTTGTCGACAAACCTTTGCGCCTGAGGTGCCAAGCCTATTGTCTTACTGGCAGTCGACAGACCAGTAACAGCATCGATGACATCAATATAAGCTTTGCCCAACTTGGTAAAATTAATGCCTGCGGCTTGGGCAATGGTATTTTCGTCTAATAATCGACTGGTAGGGCTGGCACTCATTTGTTTAATCAATTGAGCAAAGTGGTCAGTTTGCCCAGCACTGAATACTGTAGAATGGTTAGACAAAATACGCTCAACCAGCGTGATCCCACTCCTTGGCATACCGACCACAAAAATAGGCGCAGCATCGGTAAAACCCCGCTTGGTCTTCGAATAGAGGTTAGCTTGCGCATTGGGCTTGGCAAATGCCTGCTGTAAACTCGCAAACACCTGTTCATCATGAGCAAAATCGCCACTGACCTGAGCCAACTTGCCACTTTTGCCTTGTGCTAGGTAAGCAAACGCGCATTCGTATTGACCAAGTCGTTCGTATTCTGTGGCAATCGCATGGCACAAATACAACTTGTCGTCGGCCGTTTTCACTTGGGGGAGTAAGACTTTCAAACGCTTTAGATTTTCACCGCCCAGTTCAGACAGTGCCCAATGCGCTTGATAATACTGCGGTGCAAATGTAATGGCTTTTTCCAAAGCGATGCGTGCTCCGCTGACATCACCACTAAAATAAAGCGCAGTTGCCAAATTGAAATAAAAACTCGGGTTACCCGGCTCAACAATTATCGCTTTTTTAAGACAGCTTACCGCCTTGTTATGCAACCCGATGCTACGATAAATCTCGCCTAATATATCGAGTGTCGCTGCCGAATGTTGTTCGGTTTTCTCAACTTGTTTGGCATAAATGAGCGCTTGAACTAAATCGTGCTTGAGCGCAAAGCATTTGCCCATTTGGGCCAAATACTCGCCATTATTTGCATCACGTGCCAGCGCTTTTTCAATCAAACCAATGGCTTTATCAATTTGGCTGTGACGCAGCGCTATCATCGCCATTAAAAACCACGCATCGGCAAATTTGTGATCACGGTTGAGTATTTTCAGGCAACATTGATGACTTTGTTGGTAAGCTCGCCGATTAAGCGCGATAACGGCCTGTTGGTGCAAATCTAGAATTGTTGTCATAGGATTCATCCTCTGTTGAAGCGAGTTTGACCTGCACTCGCACAACAATCAACAGAGCCATAAGTGGGCATTTTGTTGTCTATTTGGTCAGTTTTCTCCAAACGACAAGGGCGTTCAGTGCTTAATAAACGCTTGTATTTCAGTATGTTAGCAATAGTGGGCAATTGTGAGTGTATGAAGTGTCATTTAATACCTTTTGATACATCCGTTTGAATTTTCCCAGTCATTCGCTTGGCCAAACTAGATAATTATCTTGTCGATTTGTGTCACAGCAAAACCTCTCACATGATTATTTATTCAGCGATTTAAAGTTTTGAACCCTTTGCTGAGATAATTATGTGACTTTAACGGTTTAATCTATTTCAATAAATTCAAATAGATATGTGCTTTTATTGGTTAGAAAAAGGTCATGTGGTATTTTGGGTATTTCTGTACAAACCGAAACAAAACAGTCTAAAAAATACAGGGACAACTCATAGATTTGAACCCAGTCAGCATCAATGCTAAGTTAATGGCAAATTAACGCCCTAACGAGCATTATCAGTCCAAAGGACCCTTCAATGAATGAGTTTTACCCCGAAACTGAACCCTATAACCACTTTTTGCTGACAGTAGGTAATGGTCACCAAATTTACGTGGAACAGTGTGGTAACCCCGAAGGGCAGCCAGTGTTGTTTGTTCACGGTGGCCCCGGTGGCGGTTGCTCGGCAAATGACAGACGTTTTTTCGACCCAGAGCAATATCGTATTATTCTTTTCGACCAGCGAGGATGCGGCCGTTCATTACCTCACGGTGATTTAACCAATAACGAAACCCAATTTTTAGTCAACGACATTGAACAAATTCGTCACCATTTAGATGTACAAAAATGGCATGTGTTTGGTGGCTCTTGGGGGTCGACACTTGCTTTGGTTTATGCTCAAGCTCACCCAGCCCATGTCACTAGTTTGGTATTGCGCGGTATATTTCTCGCTCGTCCACAAGACACATTATGGACATTCACCGATGGTGGTGGCGCAGCCCGAATTTTCCCTGATTATTGGCAAGAATATGTTGATGCCTTGCCAGAGGGTCAATCACAAGATTCAGTGAATGGCGCATACGAAATAATGATAGGTGACGATAAAGCCGCCGCGTTGAAGGTGGCCCGAGCATGGTCGTTGTGGGAAATTCGTTGCTGTACACTGACCCCAGATGAAGAATTCATAAAGCACTGTGACGATGACGAGTCTTGCTGGACATTGGCGCGTCACGAAGCCCATTATATGGTTAACGACTGCTTTTTGACTGACAATCAAATCATTAAGAATTGCGATAAAATCAAAGACATCCCAACCACCATAGTGCATGGCCGTTACGACATTGTTTGTCCGTTCGACAATGCCTGGGAATTGCACAAACACTTGCCTAAGTCTGAGTTGTTGATAAGTACTGACGCCGGACATGCCTCGGTTGAAGGACAAACAAAGCATCATTTGGTTGGGGCTACTGATAAGATGTTGGGGTTGTAGGGCGGGTGATTTATCCCCGTTCTTTAATTGGGGCTTCGTCGAGGGCTGATGGAACGGAGGCTCCGCAAGGGGGTCAAAGCATTTGATTATGTCGAACAAAAAAAGCATTTTTGTTCGACATAATCAAAAGCATTGACCCCAGCCGGTGATGGTCCTACTTCCCAACCTTCTGGGCCAACTCTGCAACCGACAGTTCAACTCTTTTAAGCTCACGAACCAAACCACTTCGGCTCATTTCGCTGAAGATCCACTGTTTGGTTGAGATCAGCATTTGGATGCAGGCTAAAAACAAAACGCCCCAAAAAACTTGTTGTTCAGGCGCGGCGATAAAAAAGTTATAACCACACCAAAACGTGCCTGCTGCGATGATAAATGTGACGATGTTTATCAAGATAAACCAGCGTTTCATGCTGCCTTTAAAGCCTGATTGAAACATCGGTAACAACCCACCTTCTTCTTGCGCCAAAATACGGTCGATTTCAGCAGATTCACTTTCAAGTTCTTGTTTGATTTTCGAGTCAATATTCATGTTATTTTCCTTCATTTGCTTGTCATTCACCTGCCAATTTTTGCAGGGTTTTGCGCGAACGATTGAGTCTGGACTTTACCGTGCCAGCGGGTATTTGCAGTACGCTGGCAATTTGCGAAACCGTCATTTCTTCTAGGTAAAATAAGTAAATTGCTTGTTTATCAATATCAGGTAACTCATCGATTAGCTCAAGCAGGTTTTCACTGTGTTCATTGTCTTGGCTTTGCGGGGCTTCAATGGCCTCAATTTCGTCTTGCTCAATCAGCGTTTCTTCACGTTTGGATTTGCGCATTAAATCGTATACGCTCCATCGAACTGAACGAAATATCCAACTTTTAAACGCTCTGGGGTCTTGCAATAGTCTTAACTTATTGGCCATTTTTACCCAGGCATTTTGCAAGGCGTCTTGAACCATCTGATGATCGCCGCATAGCTTGTAGGCAAATCGTGATAACGAGGTTTGATAGTGTCTGCAAAGAAAAGAAAATGCCTGCTCATTGCCCTGTTGGGCAGCAATAACCAGCATATCTTCTTTGGCTTGTAGCATGGATGTTTTTCCGTTATGTCGATTGTCTATTGATAAAGACGCACAGGAATTGAGGAAGGTTCACGGTAGGAAGATTATAGTTGAGAAATTGATGGGTGAGGGTTTGTTAGGGGCCGGAGGAACGGCAATGCTGTTGACTTAAAAATAAAAAAACCAAAAGCTTATCACCACAGAGGACGCAGAGGACACAGAGAAAGGCAAAAAGCAGCAAATTAGATCTTTTTTCTTTTCTCTGCGCTCTTTGCGCTCTCTGTGGTAAAAGATCTTTTAAAGAAAAAACGACCAGCTACTAGAATATCGCTCCCCTTTGGTAGACCACGTGAAATAGCCCCCCTAAGTCAACAGCATTGCATAGGCAACATAGTTGGGAAATTGATGGGTGAGGGTTTGTTGAAGGCTGGTGGAATTTGTCGCCTTCACCGGCTCCAACGAAGCCCCGCATTTCCAAACACAACCCAAATTTAAACCAAAAAAAAGCCCCGCATCGCGAGGCTTTTATGATTCTCAGTTAAAGATTACTGACAAGTAACACCAACAGTAGCGAAAGCAGCTGTTACGTCAGCAGCGCTCATACCAAGGTCTGTAGCTGCTGATTCAACACCACAAGCACCTGAGTTATAAGTCGCGTTTGCTGTCCAGTACAAATCGTTTGCACGAAGCATTACGCCAAACGCAGACTGTACTGACCAACCGTTAGTCGTTGCCAACAAGTAGAACGCTCTGTTGTATACGCCTGAGCTGTAATGTACGTCC
>CALKGI010000269.1 GCA_938085045.1 uncultured Alteromonadaceae bacterium | reverse complement strand
CGTAACCGAATGGAATACTGGCTTAACCATATGCAAAATTATGGTGGCGATTCAAAAGCGATTATTTTGGTTAACGAACAAGACCAGCACGCCGCCGATATTCAAATTAATAACTTAAAAGAGAAGTATCCTATTGCGGCTGTCCACACTTTTTCTATCAAAAATGATAAACAAAAGCTCGAATCGTTCAGGCAAGAAGTCGCGGGTTATATTCGCGACAACCCGTGTTGGAGCAATCAAGCGATACCCAAAAACTATTTTTTGGTCAAAGAAGATTTAGAGGCGCTTTTTAACAAAGCAGACGACGAGCAAGGCAAAGAGCATATTACCAAAGACGAGTTTGAGGCAATAGCCAAGGCTCGTGATGTAAAAGATACTGATCACCTGCTAAAAAACCTTCATGCGCTCGGCGTGAGCTTGTGGTATGACGAAATGGAAGATTTTGACACTTTGGTGCTTAATCCTGAATGGATAAGTCATGGGGTTTACCAAATAATCAATTGGGTGAGCGACCACAAGACTCATGTCATTTCATTAACTGATTTTGAAACTGTATTTGAAGAAAACGCTAAACGTTTCCCGGTCGAACATCACAAATTTTTGTTCAGCCTAATGAAGCATTACGAGTTGGCGTATGAAACACAGGCTAATGAAAGCAACGGCGAACGTTGTTTAGTCATACCCCATTTATTGCATCAAGACCGACCTGCTGATTTACCTGACTTCCCGGTGGGGGAAAGCTTGATGATTCAATATAAATCTGAATTACCATTACCCCCACATACCATTTCACGTTTTATTGTTCGGCATAATCAGGCAATTAAAAATGACGACTTAGTATGGCGTTATGGTGTGGTGTTGGCTGGGGCTAACGACAGCTTGGCTTTGGTACGAGAAGATGACAGGGCGATTAGTGTTTCGGTTAAAGGCCGTGGTAAAACAGAATTCATAAGCGAATTAAGAGCTACATTAAACGACATCTTTGAGAGCTACAAAAGCGATAGGCCTGAGCTGTTGTATTGGGTAAAACGGTTTGGTGAAATTGATAACGCGATAGATACTGATAAGCCACTGTTGTTGTCAGATCAAAAGATCTTGAATCACATCTCAGCCGACAGGCCTTACTTTGAGGATATGACTAACCGAGATATCGACTTAAAACCAACGGTTAATCAATATCATATTACAGCGCAAACACTAATGATGGGTGGTCAAGGCAGCCACTTTACACAAGACAACTCAACCCATTTTAATTTCAACCAATGTAACATTGGCTTGCAGGGGCAGTTGAATGAATTAGCACAATACCTAACCGAAAGCGGCAATAAAGAACAAGCGGCTCAATTAGAGAACACCGCTAAAGCGTTAGAGCAAATAGAAGATTGCACTAGCAAAGCTGAACTCAATAAAAAAGGTGTAGGCAAAAGGTTAGAACGCTTGATGAATAACTTAGGCGATAAAGATTCAAAACTACGAAAATCGGTAGAAGGGGTTAAATATGGTGTGGGTATCGCACAGGATATTGCCAAGAGCTATAACAAAATTGCTGAATGGGCATTGTTGCCGCAGGTGCCTAAGGCGTTTTTAAAAAAGTGATGATTTATGACGTAGGGTGCCCGTGCGTAGCACGGTCCGAGGTTACGAGGAGCTATGCGCACCTTTGAACAATTTTACGCCTCGCATGACGAGTGCACAGGCCCAAACATAACCTAGCGGACAACTACTATCAGCCTGAGGACATAATACAATACGTGCATTGACGGCGTGAAAACCATCGTTAATATAGCGGTCAATTGAATTTAACGAGGCAATACATCACATGAGCAACAATCTAGTTAGCAATAAAATGAAACCCGCTGTAAAGGCCTTTCGCTTGAAAACCAACGTAAAAGCTGGTGGTAGCTTGGGTGATGTGGTTGATGAGATTGTCAAAGATCCGGCGCCAATTAAAAATGGTGGCGTTGGCGACATTGTCGATTAATTGAAAATCCAATATCGTAAAATAAAAGAACCCCCTCAAACGCAAATTTGAGGGGGTTCTTGTTTTGTAGGCGGGCGCTTTAACCCCGCAAATATTTACTGAACGTTAAGCGTTACACCAGTGTAATCAGTGTAAGCACGAATACCTATGTTTATAGTGTCACCGCTGATAACTGCAACTGTACAGCTTTCATCGTTACCGTTTTTATACGGACGACAGTCATAATTATTGGTTGAAGGCTCTGCACCTTTACGCACGTACAAGTCAGCATCACCAGTGCCACCAGCAGTTGATACAACTACTTGGCTTACACCTGCTGGTACTGAGTAAGTGTAACGATCCCAATTGCCTGAAGTGCCGGCAAGGTTAGCTTTAGGGAAGTCGCTAGGCGTTGCAACTGAGTTAGTTGCCACTACGCTTACGCCTGAGAATGCGCTGTAACCAATCATCTTAACGTAAACAGAATCTGGCGTGCCAACTTCGGCGGTACAGCTTTCGTTGTTTCCGCCAGCATATGGACGACAGTCATAGTCAGTTTT
>CALKGI010000268.1 GCA_938085045.1 uncultured Alteromonadaceae bacterium | reverse complement strand
TAACGTTTGCGCTGGGTGTCGATGTGTGTTGCGTTTTTTATTGCTTTCGCTGCGCTTATCGCTGTCGGCCCATTGTTGCAGTGCTTCAATGTTTTGTGCATCGGCGAAAACCGGCGTCGAAAGCAGGCTTAACAATAAGATTGATAGGGATGTTATTTTGGTCACGGTTTTAAACTACTCCACTGCGATTTACATCTTCCGGCTCTTAAATGCGAAGAAAATAGCGGGTAAAAAGCCCCTGACCGGATCGTCTCGACCATCAATATAACTCTTTTTTAACATTTTGACAGGGGTTTTATTGATGTATTACGGTAAAGCGTTGATTATGTGTGCTTTTTGCGCGTTTTTCATTTAGATGATGAGTTCGTCGCATTACGCGACGACCTTCTTGCCGCTTTTAACCTGCATTGTTCTTCATCTGTAAACCAATACGGCCATTCCTAACATGTCTATAGTCCTGCTTATTGCCATTATCATAGCGACTTTTCTTAATAGGTCGCCCAATCAAAGCCACCAATAACTGCCGCGTTTGCTTAGCTCCCATGTCCCACACATGAACAGAGGCGTTAATTAAGGTTGGAACACGAAATGCGTAATCACCAACTTGAGCTCGCTCACTAGGGCTGATATCTCCTAAAACAGTGATTAAGTTACCTTGCTGGTATTGCTCAACATCAGTACTATCGTCAAGGTAGACTTTAAACAATCCGGTAGATTCTTTTTTGATTATTGGTTTAGCACTTTTCGACAATTGGAGACTCGCCACTTCCAATACCGTACGGTTTTCGTGCCGCGTGACTTTAGATACCATCCCTCCCCAGCGAGCTTTTTCACTGGTATGGTTCTGTTCTCCATCGATTACCTGTTCGAATTTAATAAGGTTTGTAGGTGTATTTACCTGCACGAAGTCAGGGACGGTATTGGCACAACCGGCAAGTGCTAGCACCAAAACTGATAAAGTGGTATTTCTTTTCATTTCTTAACGATTCCAATTGTTAAACAACTTCTCAATACTGACACTGTAACATTGATGTTACAAAACAGCCTGATTTTATAGCAGCATAATATAACCATTTTTGAACGGTTTAATGCAAGTTTTAACGCTGTATTATCATTAATCTGAGATTGTTTACGCTTTTTTGATTGTCTTTTCTAACTATTTAGTGAATTCTTGATATTGTGTGCAAACTACCCGGGAAGAAACGCTGAATGTACGGCACTAAACTTAATTCGCTTGAAAAAAATATAGCCAAAGCCAGCAGTTATGCTGAGTTTAAAGCCGCCAGTCTTGCCTATGACAAACAAGCAGGTAATGACAAATGGAAGCAAGATGACCATTCCAGTGATTATGATCACAAACTCATCCGTAAACGCCTTAACCGTATCAAGGAAGCACGGCTTAACAGCGATATTCATGACTTAATGTACATTCTGCACGAAGGCATTCACGGCAACCTTGGCAATATCGCCAATCCACAGTTGTATGAACGCACCAAGTTTGGCACCAAAACGCTAATCGAGAACTTTCTCGACGAAGTGTGTCACTCGCTAGAAGATATATTCACAGCCCCTAGCCAAACTATCAGTTTTTACGAAAAGCTGTCTTTTTTTGAAGATACCAGCCACGCCTACGGTCAAAGCTGCTTGATGCTCAGTGGTGGCGCAGGCCTGGGCTTTTTCCATTGTGGCGTGGTCAAAGCATTGCTCAGTGCAAATCTACTGCCTAATGTCGTTTCAGGCGCAAGTGCCGGGGCAATCATTACAGCCATGATTGGCACTCGTACAGATGAAGAATTAATTCAATTACTCGACCCAAAGACAATTCATCATTATTTTAAGCAATGGGGAAAATGGAAGGGGTTTGGAGACGGTTCGGTTCTCGACAGCACCAATATCGAAAACGCTTTGATAGAACTGTTTGATTTAACCACTTTTGAACAAGCTTGGATGAAAACGGGCAGAGAAATCAACATTACGGTCTCTCCAGCTGACTTACACCAAGATTCACGAATGCTCAACAACAAAACCTCACCCAACGCCATCATCACGCAGGCCGTTAGGGCTTCTTGTGCCATCCCTTATTTATTTGAACCTATTCAACTAAAGGCCAAAAATGCTCAAGGTGAAGTTGTGCCATATGTGCCTAACCGTAAATTTGCCGATGGGTCAATTATGGCAGATATGCCTATCCAACGACTGTCGCGATTATACTCAGTTAACCACAGTATTGTCAGCCAAACCAATCCGCTTGCGGTTCCGTTTCTATCTAGAAGCCGCCAAAAACACAGTGGGCTGTTGTCTATGACTGGCAGGCATATCGCCAAACTCGTTAAAGAAAACAGCATCTATGCATGTGAAGTGATTGAGGATTTGATGCCAACCCAAACTGGCCGATTAGGGATGCACAAGATACGTTCTATTATTGAGCAGCAATATGTAGGCGATATCAATATTCTACCACCACGCAACATTGCCAACTTACAGTATATTCTTGCCAATCCGACAGTTGAAAGCATCAATCAACTGATTGAAAGTGCTGAGCGAGCAACCTGGCCACAGCTAGAAATGATCAATAACACCACCCGCATAAGCCGAGCTTTTTCTCGTTACCTGAGGCTACTCAGAATTGAGGAAACTACCCGTCTTCAGCAGGAAAACGGCGGATAATACCTCGATTGATTAGCTTGTGCATAACATCAAGAGCACCATCGGCAATTTGCTGCTCGCTGAACTGGGGCAGCCCACTAACCAAAGCTTGTACTAAAGCATCCATTCTTACCCCTGGGTTTTCAGACAGTAACTGCATCAGCATTGCTGTAACACCGTTAATTAACATGAACTGCACATCGTCCTCATCATCCCGATAGACAATCAAATGTACGCTACCGGGTGCTCCCTCGGTGGGGATATACTCGGTTGAAATTTGATGCACCGCAAAAGAGTAACTCAATGGCCAAGCAGTTTCTGAGAGCACCAAATCGGCATCCACCAAATCGGCCTCTTGTAGTCGCTGGTAACCATATTGTTCAACGCGAATGGACACATCTAGCTCTACCCATTCATAGTGCGCCAATTCAATTAGGAATGGCGGATCTGATGGTTCAATATCTCGTTCTCCTACCAGATAATCTACAAACTCTTTGCTGATATCGGCAAAATAGGGGCTTTGACAATCATGCTTAATGAAAAAGTCGCGCACCATGTCAGTCCACGCTTGACTTGCATACAAGGACTTTAGAACTGGGAATCCTGTTGAAACAAAACTGTGAACATTGTTGAAAAATAATTCTCGGTAAATCGCTAATCGTCGATCTTCTATACCATCAACAGAAGGCTGGTTTTGTGAGTCTTTAATATGGGCGATGAACTGTTGTTGTACTTGTTGAAATGCCTTCACTTAAACACCCTCAGTGATAACTTCGACTTTTGATACATCAATAGTATCGATTAGTGAGTGCCTGCCGGCAAATACTCCATGTTTGGCTTGAATATCACGAATGGTTTGAACTTCTTCAAGTAATTTGGGCATAAGAGGCATGTTAAAGTCGCGCTCAAGCAAAGTTGGGTATAAACCATGGTATTGATATGCCTTGCTCTGCAATGCCCAAACAGAGTCGATAACATCTGCGCCATGAGTGTCGACTATAAGATCTTCAGCTTCATTATAATGCCCTGCAATATGTCCATAGGCGATGCGCTCAGTGGGTAGTGCCTTTAGATAAGTTTCGGGGTCATATTTATGATTGACTGAATTGACGTAAATGTTATTGGTATCAAGCAGCAGGTCACAATCAGCCATCTCCAGAACTGCATTTATAAAATCGAGTTCAGTCATTTGCTGGCCGGGTGCTGCGTAATAAGATACGTTTTCGATGGCCAGTTTTTGTTCCATGATGTCTTGAACCATGCCAATACGCTGGGCTACATATTTCACCGCTTCTTCTGTAAAGGGGATGGGCATCAAGTCGTACAAATGACCATTGCCAGAGCAATAGCTTAGGTGCTCAGAATATATCAAAATATTGTGCTGGTCGTGAAAGCGTTTAACCGCTTTGACAAAATCGGTGTCCAATGGTGCAGGTCCGCCAATGGAGAGTGACAAACCATGACAAACAAATGGAAACTCTTCGGCCAATTCGGCAAACTGACGACCCAGTTTGCCGCCAAAGGGGATCCAGTTTTCAGGCGCGACTTCCAGAAAATCAGGTCGTTGAGCTCTTAAATCATCGAGTTCATCGAGCATTTCGCGTCTGAACCCCAATCCTGCACCTGTTAGCATAATGAACCCCTTCTATTTTTTGCCTTAAAACACAACAGCCAGCAATAGCTGGCTGTTTTTATTAACTTAAATCTGGGAGAAAACGAGGGTTATTTAGAACCACCACATTTACCTTCGCCACATTTGCCTTCTTTTTTCTTAGCTTTAGCTTTTTTGGCTTTGTCGCCGCCACATTTACCTTCGCCGCACTTGCCTTCTTTTTTCTTCATGTCAGCTTTTTTGGCTTTGTCACCGCCACATTTGCCTTCACCACACTTGCCTTCTTTTTTCTTAGCATCTGATTTTTTAGCTTTGTCGCCGCCACATTTGCCTTCACCGCACTTACCTTCTTTTTTCTTCATGTCAGCTTTTTTGGCTTTATCGCCGCCACATTTACCTTCGCCGCACTTGCCTTCTTTTTTCTTAGTGTCAGATTTTTTGGCTTTATCGCCACCACATTTACCTTCGCCGCATTTACCTTCGCCCGCACTCAATTGGTAACCAGACGCAAGGTCAGCCGTAACAAAAGGGTTGGCTTGGGCAGTACTTGGTGTCATCGCAACTGATGTAACCATTAAAGTACCTACTGCCATAGCGATGTTTGATTTGCTCAATGTTTTCATGATGAATCCCTCGATTGATAAATTTAATTCGTTGTCGTTTGGTTAAGTTAAAAGACCTATTGCCCATCGATTTAATTTCGCTTTTAACCAATTTATTTTCGTTTCGCTTGTTGATGTTCAAATAATGCGCCAATAATAGCGGTTTTACAAACCACTGCGATAGGCGGTTAACTCTTTGATTTAACGTCTTATTAATCATAACCAAAACTTACGCAAATTTTATATCATCGAACCTTGAAAAAACTTAAATAAATCTTCAAAAAACATTCAAAACAGCGAAAAGATCGCTAAAACACGTTGAATCGGCTGGATTTGCCTGTTTGTTGAAGCCGTCTATAATTATTAAATAATCACTGTGACAAGGCACAACTCTATGATCTACCCATTTGAAAACTCAGTATTTAAAGACAAAGAAACTGGTTTATATAGCGAGGCTTATTTTATGGAAGTCTTCCATCGCGAATGGCACCGTATGATCAGAGAGCATCAAGCCTTGTCAGTATTAGTTGTTCATCCCAACCTAGACATCAATAAACCCAGTGGACTGCAAGAATATGTCAACCTGGCCCATTTACTAAACGACAGCACCAAACGAACCACAGATTTAGTTTCTCGTTTTCACAATAATGAATTTATCGTAGGTCTATTTGACTTAAACCCAGACGGTACCACCACCATTATTCAGCGCATCCTTAACTCAATCAAACAAGACGGTAGTGGCACACTAAAGCACGCCAAAAACGCGTTTATCGGCGGCCTGAACGTCTACCCCACCAATAATGTAGATATTAGCAATGTGCTACAAGAAGCTGAAACTATTGCTGCCCTGCAAAACCGCAGTACTCAGATTGAAAGCCATTATGAATTGCGATTGCACGAGGTTCATTAGAACGTCGAAGAGCACTATCACGTTTATATCCCCAAAATCCTGTGACAATAGAATTAACTGTGTTCGTCCATGTAACTATAATTTCCATTTACGAATGAGAAATCCAAGACTTAATGCACATTACTTAAAAAGAAGTACCCGCTGCCTATTGATTTGTCCAGCAATCGGCGCCTGATTTTAAATCATTTATCATTAATCGACTCTTTGCTCCAGCAAGGTTTCAACTTGAACTTCTCTTTCTATCACCTATGGATCTGCGACAAACCTGTCATTGAGTTGGACGCCCAGACGCAACTGTTTATTACCCGGGTACCACAGAAGCTGATAGAGACAAAAGCGTTAATCGAAAGCAAGCGCTTTGACGTTTGAACCTGCCAGCGAGGGTTACGAAGGGGTTTGGCACCGCAGTGATTATGGCGGAGTTCAACAGAAATGGCTGTTGATTCGCAGTGAGCAGGCAACAAAACGAGAGCGCCATACCCACGATAAACGGATGTTGAAACAGGCAGAGAAAAGCCGTAAAACATTTAAGAAACTGTGACAACAAGAATTCGCCTGTGAAACCGATGCACAGCTGGCTGTCGCCCAATGGCAGAAAAAACAACCAACATTGGCCGTCGAGGCAGAAGTGCTTGAGGTGCCCGTCTACAAAGGTGCTGGCAGACCCAGCGCCGGTCAAGAGCCCATTCGCCTGTATTATCAAATCGACGGACAGCTGTACACGCCATTGAAAAAGCGAGATGAAGCCATCAAACAGCTCGGCCTGTTCATCCTTGCGACCAACGATATAGCGGACTCGCTTAGCATGGCTGAAATGCTCAGTACATACAAATCCCAACAAGCGGTTGAAAAAGGCTTCAGGTTCCTCAAAAGCCCGGACTTTTTAACCTCAGCATTCTACCTCAAGAAACCTGATCGCATAGAAGCGCTATTGATGGTAATGACCACTTGCCTGATGGTGTATGCATCGTTGGAGCATAGCATCCGTGAACAATTGAAAGCACAAGACAAATACTTCCCGGATATGAAAAATAAGCCGACACAAACACCAACAGCCCGTTGGGTATTTCAGTGCTTCGCTGGTATTGATCTGCTCACCATCAATCAACAGCAAACGCTGTTGCTGAACATTAAGGACAGGCTAACCGTCACCGTATAAATTTTAGGTCCAATTTATCAAAAGGTTTATTCCTGAAAATGCTGCGGAACATCAGACAAATGACAGTATGTGCTGTATTTCGCGGTAATAATGGATGTGAAAGAACGGTATTTAAATCATAGACAACAAAAAGGCCGTCAGGTATTAGCTGACGGCCTTTCTAAAAGTCTGTTTCGATAAAAAACACCAACTCATCGAATTAAACCTACAACGTGACTCCGTTGTACTTAGCTTTTTCGATAATATATGATTTCCAACTTCTAACCTGACTACGAGCCTTTGGATATTTATTGGCTTCTTTCATCGTTGCATAAGCACTTTTAAATTTGCCTTGATAGAAATAAGATTGCATCAACGTGATGTTAACAGCGCCCTTCTTAGGCACATCTCGTTCCAACGCTTTTTTCAAAGCAACAACAGCCTGACCATATTTTTCTGCCTGAAAGAACATTTCTCCCTGACGTCGATATAAATAGGCTTTATCAGACATTTCAGCAGCTTCACCAAAGTACTTAGCTGCCTTGTTCATTTCCTTAGCAGCCAAAAAATAATTAGCCAAACTCTTAAGGTTTTGTTCTGTACGCTTCATCACACCCAGTTTTAGATACTTCTCCTGGATAGTCGCGGCCTTGATAGGCAACTCATTTTGCGAATACATTTGCGCCAGCGTTCTGAACTCATTAGGTTTCTCAAGATAACCCTGCTTGTATGCCATTTCCATTGCTGAGAGACCTTTTTTATAGTCCTCTACTAACACATAGAACATACCAAGTTGCACCCAGTTACGCTTAACTTCAGGAAAAACTTTAATTAGAGTTTCTCCCATTACAACGGTCTGAGGATACATCTTACGCTCATAATACGAAGCCATTTTCAGTGAGTAAGGTGCCATAGTTGGCTCTGCTGCCATTGCGATAGCCTTATCAGCTGGTGCAATAACCTTATCCAAATCCTTGAGTTCATAATAAGCACTGGCAATACGCAGATAGGTTTTATCATCTTCCTTTCCGGTAAAGTTCATCCACTCTTCATACATCTTAATAGCATTACGATAGTCCTTTTTCATCATATAAAGCTGAGCGAGTATTCCAATAACTTCACCTTGCTCTTTATAATTCAGAACGTCTGGTTCATATGCCAATTTTAAGAACTTAAGGGCTTCTTCTGTTTTACCTTCAACAGTTGCATAGAGATTGCCGATAAACTTGTTTAAGAATGCTTTGTCGAATGATTTTGAGGTTTTAACCTCCAACAATGCATTTATCGCTTCATCTACCAACTCTTGCGAGTAAAGCTCAAACGCCGCAGCCACTTTTTTACCCACCTTAGGTTGGGGTATTTTAGTTTTTGCTTCTTGGCGTTTAATCCGCTCTTCGTCAGTCAGCGCAAAGGCCGAACCTGAATAAACGGTAGGAAAAGCCAGCGTCGCAACTACTGCTAAAGTTGACAGTGTTTTAGTGAGATTACTAAATAGTTTATCCATCGTCTGACTCCATTGAAAAGTCCAGTTGAATACTTAATCCAGTTTGCTTAATTGCTTTGCCTTCGACCATCTTAGCTTTGTATTTCCAACGTTTCAGCGCACGTTTGGCTGCACGGTCAAATACTCGCTTAGGCTTAGCTTCAAGTACGACAATATCTTCGACGCCACCAACTTCGTTGATACTAAACGATAGGCGAACCCAACCTTCGGTACCATTTCGTTGAGCCTGCATCGGATATTTCGGTTCAATTCGTACAATTGGCGTTGCATCACCATCTCGACCTATACCAGCGCCTGGACCTGACAAACTAACCGCATCACCACCAACATCAACACTTGGCGCATTGAATTGGAAGCCACTGGCATCCACGTCGGTATTTTCCGGCTCCGGCTCAGGTGCTTTTGGTGGCACTTTAGGCGGTGGAGGCGGTGGAGGCGGTACTCGTCGCTTGGTCTGCGTTGTAGATTTTGGTGGTGATGTTAGCAATTCAACTCTGAAGGTTTCTTTGACTTCGGCATTACGATCATCTCCGCCTGCAATCAAAAGAGCCATAAACCAAAACAGGCCGAAACTAACTGACGAACCAATCACAATTGAGAGTAATAAACGTATCATATTAGGTATTATCTCCCGCGATAGAAATTCTCAAATCACTATTAGCCGCCTTTATCGCATCCATCACTTTTACAACAACACCATGAGAGGAGTCTTTGTCAGCTTGAATAACGATAATATCGGTCGGTGTTTCAGCCAGCAATCTTTCGAGAGTAGCAGAAACACGTTCGACGTCGACAGCCTTCTTGTCCAACCAAATTTCGCCGGATTCCCTAACAGCGATAAAGACGTTGGCTTTGGCAGTTTTCACCGCATGAGCCGCTTTAGGTTTGGTGACTTCGACACCAGCTTCCTTGAGGAACGAAGTGGATACTATAAAGAATATCAGCATGATAAACACGATGTCCAACATCGGTGTCATATCAATCATTGCCTCTTCTTCTTCACGCTTTTGTTTACGAGCCATACTATACTCTCTCTAATGATGTGGCAGACTGTCGACCAGTGTCTCTTTGGCCATCTTGACTTTAGCTTCAATCCGAGTACTAAAAAATACCCCAGATATTGCCGCAACCATACCCGCCATTGTCGGGATTGTCGCCATTGAAATGCCTTCGGCCATCAGTCTTGGATTACCTGTTCCCTGGTTACCCATGGTTTCAAATACCGAGATCATGCCGGTAACAGTACCAAGCAGACCAACCAATGGGCACATCGCCACCAACGTTCTAATCGTTAACATTCGGGCATCGAGTTTTTCAGACGCCTCAGAAATCCACGCGTCACGAATTCTGTGTGCATACCAGGATGTTGTATCAGCTCGAGCATCCCAATCCGCAATAATTTTTTTGCGAATTGTAGGAAAAACCCCGACTAAAAACATATAGCGCTCCAACATCATGACCCACATGATGAGCAGCACAAAGGCGACGATATAAAGCACGTCCCCCCCGGTTGCAACAAAATCCCTGACAGATTCCCATATCTCTATCAGGAATAACATTAGGCGTTCTCCTTCTCCGAATGCGCAGCGATAATACCGGCACTCTGTAAGTCAAGAACGTTCATTACAGACTTGGCTTGACCTGCAACCAAAGAGTGAACAAAGATAAGTGGCAATGCCGCAATCAAACCCTGTGCTGTTGTTACTAGTGCCATTGAGATTGAACCAGCCATGATCTTCGGGTCACCGGTACCAAACAGAGTTATTTGTTGGAAGGTATTAATCATACCAACAACCGTACCCAAAAGGCCTAGTAGCGGTGCAATAGCCGCAAGGATTTTTATTACCGTGATACCACGATCAATACTAGGTAATTCACGCAAAATGGCTTCATCAAGTTTCAATTCAAGATTTTCAACGTCACAATCTTTATTAGATTGATACACATTCAAAATACGACCCAACGGGTTAGATTTACTTGGGTTCGAAGTATTTTTAAGCTGCCCACTCATCTTCATTTGAGTTAAAGTCAAGCCAATAAAACGAATCAAGGCAATTGACATACCAAGGGCGAGTACGCCAGTGATAATATAACCAACGACACCACCCGCTTCGTAGCGGTCTTGCAAGGTAGCTTTTTGTGTATTCAAACGCAATAAGGTGCCTTTTGAAGGATCAAGATACAACTCTGTGTAGCTGCCTGTAGGTGCAGTAGCAAAGCTTTTAACCGTGTCGAGGAAGTGAGACTCAGCTTTACGACCCAAAGGTTGAACTTGCAATGTGTCAAGGTTATAAACAAGATATTGACTGTCTGTCATCAAGTTGAAGTTACCAACACGAGTCACTTTTTGAGTAGATGTTTCACCATCTAGCGCAACAACTTCTACGTCAAATTTAGAAATTTTACCAGACTCGGTCATTTCAGTTTGCAGGGCAATCCATAGTTCTTCCAATTCACGAATGGTTGGCAACTCTTTGGCTTCTGCCAATTTCGTTAGCAACTTTTCACGACCTGGATACTCAGCACTAATGATTGAACCTGTGATGGTACCGATGGTTTCATTAGCCTGACGACGAACAACACCAAAGATTTCACCCAAGTCACCTTTAGCATTATCCAATTCAACTGCTTTTTGTGCTAATGTAGTTTCGTTTTGAGAAAACTGCTTTCTCAATCGGTCACCACGAGCTTTTTCGTTTTTCAAATCACGGGTTGCTTTGTTAAACAATGCCTGCTTATCGGCTCTTGCTGAAGTAAATTCAGCTTCACGAGCTTTGTCAATCTTCCCTTCGGATATACGATCTTGCTTAACTTGTTGAAGCAACTGATCAAGCTTGCCATCTGCCGCTTGTACTTGCAGGGAGCCAGCTGACAGTGCAATTGTTGCCACAACAGCCAAACTTTTGATGAATTTTTTCATTATTGGTTACTCCGCCGCAAAAATGGGTAATTTAACAAGAACAGGTGCAGCTTGTGTACGTGCTACACGTATGGTGAGGGCGACTGAACGTAGATATGAATCATCCAGTTTTTCCCAATCACGCTTGTTGTTATCCCAAACCCAAGCATCTTTTTGATCCAAGGATTGTGCTACGTAAGCGATACGGCCAAGGTTGACGAAGTCAACAGTACGGTCAGTGCCACCGAATGACAAAGTTCCTTGCCACGCGCTAACCATTGAACCAAGGTCTTTTTCAATTTGGTAAGCTTCAAGCACCTGACGATAACGTTCAGATACGGTAATATCAGCTCGGCTCATATTTTCACGAAGTTTTTCAACTCGCTCAATACGGTCAGCTTGGTAGATCGGAATGTCTGCTTTAACAAACTCTTCCAGAGTATCAATCATCTTGTACATCAAAGGAACAACGTTCTTTTTGGTGTTTTCGATTTCTTGAATTTGGCCGTTAAGTGAATCAATTTCGTCTTGTTGGCTTTTTACCAAACCAGCAACGTAATCATTGTAAACTTGAAGGTTTTCCCTTTCATCAACAACAGCGCGATATTCCCCAATCAATATCTGCCCTTGCTCATATAGAGTATTGATTTTTTCCTGAGATTTTTTCCCGGATTTGTGAATTTGACGTTCAGCTTTATGTAAATCTTCGAGTGGATCTGCAACAGCGTTGCTTCCCACAAATGCTAAAACACCAACCATTGCTGATGCTATTAGACTCTTTCTGATTTTCACAGACATAGTTCCCAACCATTTCATTAATAAAATAAGCCTCTTTACGTCGCCATAAAGAGATTGACAAATGCTTTTACATTTTAAAAAAGGGTTTGCCGCAATAGCGACAAATTCCTTTGAATCTTCTACGAATTAGAATTAATTGTCAACCAAACAAGTTGGTCAAATTCCGGAACAAATCACTGTTTTGCGATATATCCACGGATTATTACGATGAATCCCCTATTACCCGGCAGTTATTATATTAGTGCCGTGATGGTAATGTGACCAAGAACCGTTCAATTAAAATCTAGGCGTCTCACAATTAAGGTAATTCACTCAATAGTGCATTGCCCAACTCGATATTTTTAGACGAGCCATCGATGGCTTTATGCGTGTCGTCTACCAAGTTATCCATATTTCTGACGATGTTCTCAGAGCTGCCCAACTGATCACGAACTTGGTCGATGGTTTGTGCCACCGACTCTGAACTGGCTTTGGCCAACTGAGCCAGAGATCCCAATCGTGCGGTCGTTTCATCAGCAATACTAACGCTGGTATCAATTAACGCCTGGACCTCTTTTTGTTTTTTGATGATTGAACTAGATACATCCATAATCTTTTTCATTTCGGTTTGAATTTGATCCGCAGAACTATTTGCAGTGTTCGCCAATGACCGCACTTCATCTGCAACCACTGCAAACCCACGCCCATGCTCGCCCGCTCGTGCAGCTTCAATAGCCGCATTAAGCGCCAACAAGTTTGTTTGTTCAGCAATACCTTTGATTGACTCAACCAAGTGGTCGATGTTTTTACTATTTTCATCGAGATTGGCCAACAGTGCAGTAAATTCGCTGATAAACTGCGCAGAACTGCGAATATTGGTCACCAACTTGTCCAACTGCTCAATACAATCTTCACTGGTACTTGAGGTTTCAGAAGCGGATTCGAAGGAACTTTGTGAAATGCCTTCAACTGTACGGGATTGTTCAATAAAATCCCTAACAAGCTGGTAACTACTTTCGATGGATTCCAGTCTTTTCTGAGTGGCGTGATTAACTGACTGAGCAGTTTGTGAGATTTGCTGGGCAATAGATTTACTTGACCCGTTACTGAAGCGGTCAAATGCTGCCGCTTTGTCCTTGAGTTCATTCAACTCTCTTTGATCGATCAGAGTCTGTCCCTCTGGTACTCGGTTTTCACCAAATCCAAGAAATTTTAACATAATCTTCGCCCTTATTTATCAGGATTCTTTTTCTTTAGTCTATTTTAATCAATTTTATCTGGCCAACTGTGCCCAGCTACTTGATCAATATTTGTAACGGCTTTGATGGCTTGGTACCCTTGATATTCAAGCCGTTGAAGCCCAAATATAACTATCTACATCCTAGACCAATTATCGCGTGGGTTAAAGGATTCTTTACACTATTTTTAGAGAGGATCGATAACCACATAAACAGCTTAAATCCCACTATTATTTCAATCGAACATCAGCTTTGTTGAATTAAATACTATTTTGTCCAGACAATTCCCAAAGCCGCCCGTATGGTAACCATATACGCACAATTAGCCAATAGATTTCAATCAGTTAGTTATTTGTGTTTTTGCTCAAGCTAAAGGTATTTCAATTTTGTTAATTAAGTGCTAATGTTTTTGAGGACAGGCAGAAGATTGTTCGCCCGATTTTTCCTCACCCTGTTTTGTCCTCGTCAAAAGCAAAGGAAATCTTACTCGTTATGTTTTTATACGCAGCCCGCCAACCTATTTTGGATGCAGACAAGAACCTGTTTGCCTATGAATTGCTGTTTCGTGACAGCCTTGAAAATGTATTCCCTGAAATAGATGCTAACGAGGCGACCTCAAAATTGATTGAAGGTCAGCTTAATATCGGTGTAGAAGATTTTACCGGTGATAAACCCGCTTTTATTAATTTTACCCTCGACACGTTGATGAAAAAATATCCTACTATGCTTCATCAAGATCATATAGTGGTTGAAATACTCGAAACAGTGCAACCGGGCAAAAAGCTGCTAGCCGAATGCAAGTTGTTAAAAGAAGCAGGTTATGTCATTGCGCTAGATGATTATATTCATCAAACCGTATGGCGCCATTTTTATCCGTATGTTGATATCATCAAAATTGATTTTATGGAAACCAGTTACGAACAGATGGAAGAAATAAAGGTCGCCATCGAAGATTTTCCCGAAATAAAGTTGTTGGCCGAAAAAGTCGAAACGATAGAAGAGTTCGAAAAAGCATTAGAATTGGGTTTCAGTTATTTCCAGGGTTACTTTTTTTCTAAGCCAGAAGTAGTCAAAAGCAAAGCTTTATCGCCTGCTCAATTGACACTAGCAGAATTACTCTACGAAACCTCAAAGCGCGATTTTGACTTGAGTAAGATAACCACTGTATTTGAACGCGATGTCGGCTTAGCCTATAAATTGTTACGCTATTCCAACTCGGCTGTATTCAAGCGTCGGGCAGAAATTGCCACCATCAAACAGGCTTTGATGGTATTAGGCATAACAGAACTGAAAAAATTCCTGTCGGTTTTGTTCGCCGCTCAGGTAGGTTCAGAAAAACCCGCAGAACTGATGAAACTGTCAATGACTCGTGCCCGTTTCGCTGAATTGATAGCTCAATCTCATGGCACCGATGCTTCTACCGCCTTTTTGACAGGCATGATGTCGCTTATCGATGCCATTTTAGACGAACCAATAGAAAGCGTGATGCAAAAATTGCCGCTGTCTGAAGAAATTAAGGAAGCATTAATTAACAAAAAAGGTGTGCTGGCAGGTTATGTTGCGATTGTTGTCTGTTTTGAGCAAGCCAATTGGGGCCGGGCAGACAAGCTAATGGACAAACTGAAGCTGGATAAAGAAAAGATGCCTTCTTTAAATCATGAGGCGCTACAATGGGCCAATGCCCAAATGGATGCGCTTGAGGTTGGATGAAACGCACCTTTAATAACATGCCATATAATAAAAGGGGAGCTTACGCTCCCCTTAGTTTATCTGCTGCATTTAATGCGACAATCAAATAGTAATTTTGCCGCGTAATTTGGCAAACAATTTTACGCCAATTCCTTTGATGTTTTGGATGTCTTCAAGGTCTGAGAACATCCCTACCTCCTTTCTGTAGTTGATAATGGC
>CALKGI010000267.1 GCA_938085045.1 uncultured Alteromonadaceae bacterium | reverse complement strand
TGCTTTTATTTCAATTTCATCTTTTGAGTTGGCCAGTGAAGCCTGCTTCTCTTCTAGGACTTCGTTGGTCGTTTGTAGCGCTTGCTGCTGTTGTTGTAATTTTTGCGCTTGAGCCTGTGTTTCTTGGAGTAAAACGGCGGTAGTTTCACGCGCCTGACTGACTTGAATGGCGGCGGCAATACTAATGGCTTGTTGTTCGAGCAGCGTGATAGTTGCCTCGGTAAATTGATTGAGGCCCGCCAATTCCATCACACCTGAAACCACATCGTTAAACACTAGTGGTACCACAATCACATGGCTGGGGCTGACCTGACCGAGACTGGTGGTGACGGTTAGGTAGTTTTCGGGCAATTGGTTGAGCATCATGACCTTGCGCCCTTGCACTGCCTGACCGATAAAACCTTGACCTTTGTTAAAGGTTTTGTGGCAATCGTTGACGCCATGGCTTTGTAATAAGTTGAATTGTTCTTGTTGCTGATCGTACAAATAAAAGGTGCCAATTTGTACGCTGGTATATAGGCATATTTGGTCGAGTGCGCTGGTGGCAATGGCTTGAGTGGTCAATTCTCCTTGAATGCGTTCGACCAGTTGCGTATTGCCTGCATTTATCCAGCCCCGCGCTTCAATGGCTGATGAGGTTTCACGTAGTTTGGCCACCATACGGTTTATTGAGCGGGCTAATACATCTTGTTGACCTTTAATTTCAACAGCTAGTGTTAAGTCTCCTTCGGCAATCGATTCAATGACTTGTGAGGCATCGCGCAGGGTTTTGGTCATATTTTGCAAGGCCAAGCCTAATGAATCGTTTTGCGAACGGGGTTGTATGTCAACTTCATAGTTGCCTGAGGCGATAAAGGTGGCTTGTTGAGCGGTATCGTTGAGGGTATTAACCAGTTGATTGAGTGAGCTAGACAGTTGGTCTTGTTGGTTTTTAACCCCAAGTGTGCGTCCTAAGTCACCGCTGGCGATTTGTGCCATGGCTTGGGTCACTTTGCGCTGGCTGGCCATTATGGTGGCCAGTAAATCCATTAATTGACCCAATTCATCGTCTGAATCTGCGCTTATTTTGTGATTTAAAAGCCCTTCGTCAAAGGCTTTTAAGCCATTTAAAACGACTTGTAATCGGGTGGTAATGTGCCAGCTGAGCCATACCCCAACCGATAACACCAAAACGACAACGCCGATGGTGAGTAATAAAATATTTTGGCCT
Source organism: uncultured Alteromonadaceae bacterium (assembly GCA_938085045.1). Classification (GTDB taxonomy): domain Bacteria; phylum Pseudomonadota; class Gammaproteobacteria; order Enterobacterales; family Alteromonadaceae; genus JABSOG01. The sequence continues at coordinate 7,882 of CALKGI010000267.1, read as the reverse complement.
TCGTTTTGGCTCAAGCTTGGCAATTGAGAGGCACCATAAAGAGCACTAATAGTGAACAGTGTCACCGCAAATACAAATCCGCCTAGAATCTTTTTTCCAATGCCCAACGCCATTTATTTACCTTATTTGTCGTTTGTAGAAGTAACCTGACAAAAGTGTAGTGCAGGGGCCGTATATATCAATTGGCGCGATAGAAGGGGTTGCCTATACTCAAAATAAGAGACGAAAATAATAAACCTAAAATTAAGATACTTATGATAAAAAGGCCCGAAATATTAATAGTCGATGACAACGCAGCCGATTTAAGGGCGTTGCATTTGAAATTGGCCGAATTGGACGCCGATATTCTTCATGCTAATAGCGGAAATACTGCGCTTTCTTATACGATTAGGCACGATTTTGCGTTGATTTTATTGGATGTTCATATGCCCGAAATGTCGGGTTTTGAAGTCGCCAGCATTTTGCATGGCAACGCCAAAACCACCAATATTCCAATCATTTTTATCACCGCTGCTTATAAAGAAGAGTTGTATCAGGTTCAGGGGTATGAAGCTGGGGCCATCGACTATATCGAAAAACCGATTAATCTTGATATTTTGATCCCCAAAGTGCTTTTTTTCATGAAACTACACGCCAATCAAAAGCGGCTTGAGCAGGCTATAGCCAGTGAACAAAAGGCCAACGAAGCCTTGCAAAACCAAAATGTATTACGTAAAAAGCTAGAGCGAAAATTAGTGGAAGCAGTACGTGAGGCACAGGTTGCCACTGAATCAAAAGCCGAGTTTCTGGCCAAAATGAGTCATGAAATTCGCACCCCAATGCATGGCGTGCTGGGTATGGCCGAATTACTCGAAAAATCACCGCTTAACGATGCCCAGCACAATCAGGTCAAAATCATTCTCAACTCTGGTACTTTACTGCTGACCATCATTAATGACATCTTAGATTTTTCAAAGCTTGAGTCGGGTTTGGTGTCATTGGAGTCAATTCCTTTTAATCTCGAACACACCATTCATGACGTGATGACTTTGTTAGCTGCGAGTATTCAATACGACCATTTGGAATTGGTATTGGATTACCCAGTTGATATGGTGCGCCATTTTATGGGCGACCCGGCGCGTATTAGGCAAATTCTTAACAATCTTTTGGGTAACGCGATTAAATTTACCGAGCGTGGCATCATCTTGGTTAAAGTGCGTGCCCAGCACCTCGAAAACGATTTGGTACAAATAGATTTGAAGGTTCAAGACAGTGGTATTGGTATACGCCAAGATAAAATTGACAGTTTGTTCAGCTCATTTACTCAGGCCGATAACAGTACCACCCGAGAATATGGCGGAACGGGGTTAGGTTTGTCTATTTGTAAACAATTGGTTGAGGTGATGGGCGGTAAAATCTCAGTCGAATCGGTGCTGGGAGAAGGGTCGACATTTGGCGTTGAATTGGCATTAATTGAGTCGGATTCTCCTGCTGTTATCATTCAAAAAGACCTTCATGGCTGTAAAATCTTACTGGTAGTAGATAACAGCGTCACGCGAGAATTATATCAAAAGATACTCACGCCTTTGGGCATTGAAATCACCATTATCGACCACCCAGAGGCGATTATCAGAACGTTGAAAGGGGCATTGAGCACCAAGCTGACCTTTGATATTGTGATTTTTGATGACAACCTGACCGACAAAGCAGGTTTAGATGTGGGTAAACAAATACGTGCAAATGAAGCGTTTGATGAAACCAAGCTGATGATATTGACGTCTTTTGCCTCAAGGGGTGATGCTCAGGTTTTTGCTGACGCGGGTTTTGATGCTTACTTGACCAAACCATTGCTAGCGGAAAACCTCACCGACTCACTAGTTGGCCTGTTACAAAGCACTCGCAATAATAAACAGCTTATCACTCAGCACAGTATTGCTGAGTCAAAACTGCAACTACCAGAGCATTTTGACGCGCACATATTGTTGGTAGAAGACATTATGATTAATCAATTGGTCGCCAAACAGATGCTCGAAGATTTGGGTTTAACATTGGATATTGTTGACAATGGTTTACAGGCTGTAGAGCGTTTTAAACAGCATCAACTATTACCTCAAAATAGCCAACAAAAACCATACGATCTGATTTTTATGGACTGCTTGATGCCGGTAATGGATGGGTATGAAGCCACCAGAGCTATCCGTGAACTTGAATCAGCCGAGTTCGATAAAACCAGCCATATTCCGATTGTCGCCTTAACGGCCAACGCACTGGCAGACGATAAGGCAAAGTGTACTGAGTCGGGCATGGATGATTTTGTCACTAAACCCTTTGGCGTAGCCGATCTCGAACGGGTGCTGCATTTATGGTTGGCCACAGATAAGTAATGTGTTGCCAGTTGCGCTGATTTTGTCATAATTGACGACAGACTTTAGGCCGCTTTGTGTATATCTTCCGCAATAAAAATGATTTAAAAAAAACGACCTCAATAAAATAAGCCCATAAAAAATGACAAAAAAAAAGCTACAACATTTTTATATTGCCGAAGAGCAATCGATTTATTTACTGAGCCAATCAGACGCTCAAAAGTTCAAGCGTTGGATTAGTTTGTGTCAACAGCAATTGCAACGATTGGGGTTTTGCGAGATAAGCTTGTTGGGCAAAGGCGCATATGGTTTTGTTTTTAATGGGTTAGACCAGCTTGGTCAGCATCATGTTTTTAAGTTTTCAAGAATTAACCTACCGCTGCACATTCAAGACAGGCTCGAAGAAGAGGCCGATATTCAATCTCAGTTATCTCACCTGCAAATCCCTCAGGTGTTTGATTACCATAAAATAAAGCGCCAATCTATTTTGCACATGAGCCGGGCACCGGGCATTGATTTAGAAGCGATGTCGCTGCGTGTTGGACCGTTAGCGCCAGAACAGGTGGTTAGCATTGCGATTCAACTGGCTGATATTTTGCTGTATTTACGTGATCGAAGGGCCCACGTTACCGATAAAATTTATGTGCATGGCGATATCAAGCCATCTAATGTGGTTTATGACCCTGACAGTGGCAAAGTCTCTTTGGTAGATTGGGGCTCGGCAGTTTATGCCCAAATAGACAGCCAAGGACAAAGTACCTCTAATAACGTCATGGATTTGATGTGTTCAGATTTACACAATACCAATGCTCGCATGGGCGATGTATATTTTATCGGTGAAGAGCAACTAAACGGCGGTTTGTCTTCGCCCCGCTTTGATGAGCAGGGGTTGGCGGCAACTTTGTATGCGCTGGCTTCGGGTTTGTCTTCTCGTTATGGTTGCAAGGTTATTTCGCCGTGCTCACTGGGTCTACCCAAGTTGCTGGCTAAGATGCTTGAAGGGATGCTCAGTGAAGATGCGGCCATGCGTCAACGCGCGGGTGATTACTTTTTCAGTCAATTGCATGTACTTAAATTGATGGCATTGGCACCAAAACCAACGCCCGTTCAAAGTGCGGCTTTAATTCCTGTATGGATCAAGCCCAAACCTGAGCACGAAATTGACACTGTGGTGTATGGTTCTCGTAAGTCGTTTTTACGTCAATCTTCAGATACTGAACATTTAAAAGGGGTTGATGACGCCCAGCTTGAAAAATACTATAAAAACTTTTTGATGGGCATGGGCGATGTTGAAAAGGCCTTTATTGCTGCGGTTAGTCGGCTGGGACGCTACCCGGTTGTGGGCGGGCTGGTGGTACGTTGGCAAAAAGACGGGGTGCATATTGATTCAAACCTAACGTTATTTGACGAGTCGCTCAAAACCGCCTTTCAATGTGCGGTAAACAATGTGATCTACTTGGCGCAGGGTATAACCCGCATCGGTATGTTTAAAAGTTGTTTGTTTAATGCTCGAAATACCCTGCATTTTGAGCGAGCGGATGAACGCCAGCCTTTTGTTGCCCGCAATGAGCAAAAGATCTCTTTTAGTGTGTCAGATGTGCCAGACATTGAAGATGTTGCTCGAATACATTCTTATTTTGAAGATGGTAAAGACCCGGATGAATATTTGTATTTGCCTGAGGAGATCATGGGCGAACTGGCAAAAATGAACCTGATTCACCATACCGGTTGTATTATTTTTGAAGTGCTACCGACCCACCTTAAAATTCATACGTATTTGATGCTGTTAAACCATGATAAAGAAGAAGCTTTTGCCCAGTGTTTGGCCAATATTGTCGAGTTGATCCCGACTATTGAGGGACTGGGGATTCAGGGGTTTATGAAACTGCCGTATAAGAATATGCGTAAGTTTGATCATATTGATACGTTGCCTGAGCGGTATTATCCGGTGAATCCCAAAGGGTGATAACTATTCGATTTGTGGATGATGTAGGGTAGGAACGAGCTCCTACCATTGACCACCCCGCACGACAAACGTCACGGGGTAATCAAGTACAATAAAATTACGCAAATATGCGTTCCAACGCCCGCTGGCTACTTTTCTTCAACAACCCCACTCTATAACGCATTTTCAGCAACAAAATATAAGCCAGTGGCACCAAGTATAAGCTAGTGATAGTTGAGAATGTCAGGCCGCCGATGATGGCGATAGCCATTGGTGAGTACGGTGGTCCGTCGCCGCCTATTTGTGTTGAGCCTATTGCTAACGGTACCAGACCCAAAACAGTGGTGGCCACTGTCATCATAATGGGCCTCACTCGGCTGAGGCAACCTTCCACTATGGCGTGACGTAAGTCCTCTCCCTCAATGACCAGTTGGTTAATCCTGTCGACCAGTACAATGCCATTGTTCACCACTATGCCCATTAAAATTAGGATACCTACCATACCCATGACCGATATTGAGGTGCCTGTTATTAAGAAAGCCCAGAAAACGCCAACGATTGAGAACATCAATGAGGTGATAACCGCAGTCGGTAACAGCAATGATTCAAACAAAGCCGCCATAACGATGTAAATCATAATGACCGCCAAAATCATGTTTTGGCCCATCAGTTTCATGTCGTCATTTTGTCGTCTGAAGCTGCCATCGAGCGACCAAGTGTTACCCGGTGGCATGGCGATGTTTTCAAGCACCTTTTTGATTTGATTTTTAGCATCTTCAATTTTCAGATCGTTATGTAGGTTGCCCGAAATGGTGATGCCAGTTTGACGGTCAAGCCGGGTAATATCGTCCATTGCTCGGGTGATTGATATGTCGGCTAAACCCTCTAGCGTGAATATTTGGTTGTCCATGCGCAATATCGGCAGTTTTCTAAGGGCATCAATAGATTTGCTGATCTCTATGTCAAAGTTCAGCTTAACGTCTATTTCACCGATATCGGCATGGCGGAATGAACGCAGGTTATTGCCTCGCAGTGCCGTACTAATGGCGTTAGCAACATCGGCCGTGGTTAACCCCAATCGATGGGCAACGGTGCGGTCAACCTGAACCTGTAGTTCTTTTTTCTCTGAGGCAACATCAGAGCTGACATCTTCGAGCCCTTCAATAGACGAAAGAATCGGAATGAGGTTGTCGGCAATGCTGATTAGCTCGTCGGTTGAATTGCCCAGTAGGTTAATGCTCACGCCACTGGCACCTGTGCTGCTCCAGCCAAATTGTGGTTTGCCACGTACCAATGTTGGCCAGTTTTCTTTTATCTTATCTTTGAGTTCAGATATTTTGATTGGAATGTCCGGTTTGAATTTAATTGCAGAGTAGGCGTAATTGGTATTGTAATAGCTGTAGACCGATTCAATATAAAATTCTTCTTGATTGGCATACAGGTACTCTTCCATTTTGCTCACTGTGTTTTCAACTTCTTCAACACTGTAAGTACTGATAATGTTGTAGTTGAGATTGATGCGCTCGTTTGAGTTGTCTCTGTCTCCGTCATTACTGACCACCGACATGGGTATAGCGATACTGAGCAGTAGCAGCAGAGCGATGTAACCCGTAGCTTTTTGATGGTCCATCACCCAATTGAGTGATTTGGCGTAACGCTGGTATAGTTTCGATGGTTCTTTTTGTTGCTTGTTCATTGATGTGTGCTTGATTTTACTGGCCAATAAAGGGATCAGCGTTTGTGCAATTAACAAAGAAGCAAACAAAGAGATAATAATGGCGATGGCCACATGAGATAAAAAGATGGTCAACTGAACTTTTGCACCAACCACGTTAGGTAAAAATACAATGGCGGTGGTGGCCGTACCGGCGATTATCGCTAAGCTGACTTTTGATACGCCGGCTTTGGTGGCTTGTAGCGAGTCTTTGATGTTTTCTTTTTCGTGGAAGATACTTTCGGTGATCACCACCGCATTATCGACCAGCATACCAACCGCCAACATCAAACCCATCATCGACAAAATATTAAGGCTGTAACCCATTAGGTACATAACGCCAAGCGTAATAAAGATAGAAAAGGGCACAGATAAGACAACGATTAAGGTGGTTGCGACATTGCGTAAAAAACCGTACAACACAATGATTGATAGCAATGCACCGACCAAACCGGCACTGAGTAATGCCGACAGGGAATTCGTTACGCCCTCGGCCATGTTATCCATAATAAACAGGCTAATGCCGTTAAACTGTGGATTGGCGTTGGTTTCATCGATGACATCAAGCACGCGTGAGGCGACTTCGACCAAGTTAACACTCGATTCTTTAAAAACATCAATACCGATGGCGTAGGTTTGGTTGAGGTGACGCCCTTCTTCTTTTATCGGCAATTCTAAGTTAATGGTGGCGATGTCTTTAAGGCGTACGTTGTCGGCAACAATCAGGTCTGATATCTCATCAATGCTTTGGAATTCGCCAATGGGGTTGACCAAAATTTTACTGTCGTCAGCAAAAAAGTGTCCAGCGGTCATTGAGAAGTTGTACTTACGCAGCTTTTGCGCCAACTCTTGGGTATTGATACGTAAGGATGAAATTTTGTCAGAATCCAAACGTATCATGATTTGTCTTTTGTCTACCCCGTACATTTCAACCTTCGACACCCCTTGCACGCGTTCAATGGGGCGCTTTAGGTTGCGTTCAAGCAGGTCGTAGGCCAAAGATAGGTCGCGCTCGCTAGAAATACGTAGTTTGAATACTGGCATATCGGCAGTATTAAACTGGTAAACCAAAACGCGTTGTACATCGTCTGGCAGCAGGTGCCTAATCGCATCGATTTTTTCTCTAGCTTCGATGCTCTTAGCCCCAATATTGTCATCCCACTTAAATTCAACGTTGACGTTGGCACCGTTTTCGCTAGAGCGTGAGCGCAGGCGTTGTATGCCCGATATGGTCGCCAATGCCTCTTCAATAGGCCGGGTGATTAAACGTTCTACTTCCGCCGGGGTCGAATTGGGATACGGCACATTAATAAATAGCTGAGGAATATCAATGCCCGGCCATTTTTCAAGTGGCAACAAACGGCTAGAAATAATGCCGAGCAACAGCAATGAAACAAAAAACATCGTGATGGTGACAGGACGCTTAATCGCAAATGTCGCCAGCGATGCGCCCATAGATTGATATTTATTCATGACAGGCTACCTCTTGGGCGTTTAATGGCGCGTCAACTTTGGTGGTGAACTTCTTCTGGTCGAAAATACTGTAAATCACCGGGATGAATATTAAGGTTAAAACCGTGGCAAAAATTAACCCGTAAATAACGGTAATGGCCATTGGCGCACGTATCTCGGCACCATCGCCAACACCAATGGCTAAAGGTAACAAACCCAAAGTGGTGGTGATTGTCGTCATCACAATAGGTCGTAAGCGTGATGTGGCCGCATTATAAATCGCTTCCATTTTCTCTAGCCCCTCAGCCCGTAGCTGATTGATTCGGTCAATTAAAACAATCGCGTTGTTGACCACAATACCCGATAGCATGATGAGGCCAATGAACACCATGATGCTGATATTGGTGCCGCTCAAGAACAAGCCATAAA
>CALKGI010000266.1 GCA_938085045.1 uncultured Alteromonadaceae bacterium | reverse complement strand
TCTAGCATTTTCTTTTCCTGTATTATCTGTAGCTACTGCAATTACATCTGGCCAAAACCGCCGCCCATGCCGCCGCCACCCATACCGCCACCGCCGCCAGTGAAGGCGCTCTTGTCGTTGGCTTTACCGGCTGCTGCTTCGTTGGTGATCACCCCATTGTTAACCAAATTCTTCAAGCACTGGTCCATGGTCTGCATACCGTGTGACGCGCCAGTTTGAATAGATGAGTACATTTGGGCAATTTTATCTTCTCGAATGAGGTTTCTAATCGCCGGAATACCAATCATTATCTCGTGCGCAGCGACTCGGCCACCGCCAACTTTTTTCAGCAGACATTGCGAGATAACCGCACGTAGTGATTCAGATAACATCGAACGTACCATGGCTTTTTCTTCACCTGGGAATACATCAATTATACGGTCAATGGTTTTGGGTGCCGAGGTGGTGTGCAAGGTGCCAAACACCAAATGGCCCGTTTCGGCGGCTGTCATGGCCAATCGAATCGTTTCGAGGTCACGCATCTCGCCCACTAGGATGATGTCGGGGTCTTCACGCAATGCTGAGCGCAACGCGGCTTCAAAACTTAAGGTGTCACGATGAACTTCACGTTGGTTAATCAACGACAGTTTGTTTTTGTGAACAAATTCTATCGGGTCTTCAATGGTCAAAATATGGTCATGTCGGCTGGAATTGATATAGTCGACCATTGCCGCAAGCGTGGTACTTTTACCAGAACCCGTAGGACCAGTAACTAAAATTAATCCACGAGGGGTTTCTGACAAGGTACGGAAAATATCGGGTGCGCCAAGATCGTCCAATGACAATATTTCACTAGGGATGGTTCGCAGCACAGCCGCCGCGCCCCGGTTAGTACAAAAGGCGTTGACACGAAAACGGGCCAAATCAGGTACTTCGAACGAGAAGTCGACCTCGAGGTTTTCTTCATAGTCTTTGCGTTGACGATCATTCATGATATCGTAAACTAGTGCGTGCACTTCCTTATGTTCCAAAGCCGGGATATTGAGTTTTCGAACATCACCATCCACACGAATTAATGGCGGGCTACCCGCAGAAAGGTGTAAATCTGATGAACCGTGTTGCACACTAAACGCTAATAATTCTGTAATATCCATTAGAATATAAACTCCAACTTATTGATAATTAATATGATTAATATAGCTCAAAGATTACAATCCGCCTATGCCGACATTAAAGAAATTGCAAGAAAACATCAACGAGATGAAAATTCAGTCGACTTGCTGGCAGTCAGTAAAACCAAGCCACTTGAACTGATTGTAGATGCATATCAACAAGGTCACCGAAAATTTGGCGAAAACTATGCAGTAGAAGCCGCCGAAAAAGTCGAACAACTCAAAGACTATAAAGACATTGAATGGCACTTTATCGGACCAATTCAATCAAATAAAACGCGTCTTTTATGCGACAATTTTGGTTGGGTTCACAGTATCGATAGACAAAAAATTGCCCAGCGCTTGAACGACCAACGTAGCGAGCAACTTGAGTCGATGAATGTACTAATTCAGGTTAATATCGATAACGAAGAAGCCAAAGCGGGTGTCAGCCTCAACGAAGTAGCCGACCTTGCTAGTGCCATAGCGCAAATGCCTAAGCTCAAACTGCGCGGTTTAATGGCCATTCCGCAAAAAACACAAGACCCAGAACAACAAAACCTCGCCTTTTCGCGACTGCATGATTGTTTTAGCCAGCTCAAGACCCAATATACTGATATAGATACGCTTTCGATGGGCATGACCGCCGATCTTGACGCTGCTATTGCGCAAGGCTCAACCATGGTCCGTCTGGGCACTGCGATTTTTGGCGCTAGAGAAAGCTAGTTATCGTCCTGAAACTTCACACATATACAGCCACAAGGTGAATTACCCTCAATGAATCACGATTTCGACAACAAAAAAATCGCCTTTATCGGTGCCGGTAACATGAGCCGCAGTATTATCGGTGGCATGGTAGGTGACGGTTTTCCGCCAGCTAATGTCATTGCGGCCAACCCATCACCGGGCAAGCTTGACGCTTTGACTACAGACTTTGCCATCAGCACCACACAAGATAATCTTCAGGCCGTTAAAGACGCCGATATGATAGTTTTGTCAGTTAAACCGCAAATGATGGCAATCGTTTGTGAGCAATTGGCAGCACTGGGCGAGCAATTGAACGACAAGTTGTTTGTGTCGTTGGCCGCAGGGGTAACTTGTGATCGCATCAAAACGATGCTTGGTCAAGACGTGTCCATGATCCGTTGTATGCCAAACACACCCGCGCTATACGGCAAAGGTGTTAGCGGTTTATTTGCCAATGGTGCAAGTCAGCTTCAACAGGCATTCGCCGAATATGTAATGAAAGCCACCGGATTGGTGGTTTGGGTCGATGAAGAACAAAAAATTGATGCGATTACCGCCATCAGCGGCAGTGGCCCGGCTTATTTCTTTATGTTTATGGAGGCCATGGTCAACAAAGCACAGCAATTAGGCTTTGATGAGCAAACCGCCAGACAATTGGTGCAACACACAGCATCAGGCGCGGCAACTATGGTAGAACACAGCGAAGAATCTATTGCAGTGCTCAGACAAAAAGTGACCTCTAAAGGTGGCACCACAGCTGCGGCTTTGGCTGTATACGCCGAACAGGGGTTACCCGCTATGGTCGACGATGCTATGCAAGCAGCTTGTAACCGTGCTCATGAAATGGCCACAACGCTTTAAACCGAATCTTTAACATAAAGTAAGAGAATGAATAAAATGAATGCTGTTATCTTTACAATCAATACCCTGTTTGACCTCTACCTGATGGTGGTTTTACTGCGATTATGGTTACAGTGGGCACGAGCTGATTTCTACAATCCTTTCAGTCAATTTGTCATTAAGGCAACCGACCCCCTGTTACGTCCATTAAGACGCGTTATTCCGGGTTGGGGTGGGTTTGACTTTGCTTCACTGGTATTGGCACTTCTGGTGGCAATCGCTAAAATTTCTTTACTTCAATTTGTGATAAATGGCGGGTTCCCTTGGGCCGCTATTGGCATCAGTTCAATAGTGACAGTGTTTAAAGAGGCCTTTAACCTGATTTTCTGGGTGGTGATCATTCGTGCAATCATGAGTTGGTTCAGTCAGGGTAGCCACCCTATCGAAATGGTTTTACATCAACTGAGCGAACCTATGCTCGCGCCTATCAGACGAATCATACCGCCAATGGGTGGTTTAGACTTGTCGGTGATCGTATTTTTGTTCGGTTTGAAAATTTTAGAAATTTTGTTCAATGACGTGCTGCGCGCTTTCACTTAATCGCTTTGTTGCTTGGCGCTTTGAACCTTTGAATCAGAGGCTGAAGGGCTGAGCAGCTCACAACAATAATGTTGAAAACCCACGTAGGCTATCAGGAGTCAGGTATGAAAATGATGAAACGTATTAAAACAATCCCCGCGCTTTTTCTAAGTGCTTTATTGGGTATGACTTTGCTGGCAAGCACCAATGCCCATGCCGAGCAAATGAAAAAACTGGGCAACTGGAACGTTCACTATATAGCCTTTGGCGCCACTTTTTTAACCCCCGAGATAGCCAAAGCTTATGGCATAGTTCGCAGCCGTTATAAAGGTGTGGTGAATATCTCTGTGCTCAATGCCGACAAAGCCAGTGCGGCACAAAAAGTGATGATTAGTGGTGTTGCCAGAAACCTACTGGGCAATCAAGTGAACTTGAAATTCAAAGAAATAGTTGAAGGTAAATCGGTTTATTATATTGCACAAATTGACTATTCGAATGCCGAGACATTTCGTTTTGAGATAACGCTTAAGCAGGGTGATAAGTCTGAATCGTTTAAGTTTAGTCAGATTTTTTATGCTGATTAGGGTTTAGTAGCCGGTGACCTCGTTAAGGACTGGAGGAACGGCAATGCTGTTGACTTAAGAATAAAAAAACCAAAAACTTATCACCACAGAGGACGCAGAGGACACAGAGAAGGGCAAAAAAACAGCAAATTGGATCTCTTTTCTTTTCTCTGTGCTCTTTGCGTTCTCTGTGGTCAAAGATCTTTTAAAGAAAATACTACTAGGGCAAGGGGGTTAAGTCCGTGGATGGACTGTATGCATTTTATGCAGGAGTAATAAAATGTCAAAGCAAAAACAGTGCAGGGACAGACAAGCTGTCCACAGAACTGATTTTGCACTGACCCCAGCTGGTGATGGCTGGTAGAGTGCACCAAACTAAAGTAGAATCCCCACACAAATTTTTCCCTCAGAAATTACCACCATGAAAAAAATCGTGCTAGCCACTGGCAATAAAGGCAAAGTCAAAGAACTGGGCCAAATGCTGTCTCCTTTTAATATCGAAGTATTACCGCAAAGCCAGTTTGATATCAGCTCAGTTGCCGAGACTGGCACCACTTTTGTTGAAAACGCCATTATCAAGGCACGCCATGCAGCCAAAGAAACAGGCTTACCTGCGATTGCAGATGACTCAGGGTTAGAGGTCGATTTTCTTAAAGGTGCACCGGGTATTTACTCAGCGCGCTTCAGCGGTGAGAATGCCACCGACACCGATAACCTGCAAAAACTATTAGTTGATATGAAAGACGTACCAACTGAGCAGCGAACCGCGCGCTTTCAATGCGTGTTGGTTTATATGACCCACGCTGAGGACCCAACTCCGGTGATTTGCCAAGGTACTTGGGAAGGTGTTATCACTGAAACGCCCCACGGTACCAACGGGTTTGGTTACGATCCAGTATTTTACGTGCCCACCCATGATTGCAGTTCTGCCGAGCTTGATGCGGGGCAAAAAAATCAATTGAGTCATCGTGGACAGGCACTTAAATTGTTCGTTAAAACACTAAAAGCGATGAGCTAACTCTTGATATTACCTGACTTAAGTTTATACATTCACATTCCTTGGTGTATTCAAAAATGCCCCTATTGTGATTTTAATTCTCATGCTTTAAAGCAAGAAGTGCCAGAGTCGGTTTATGTTCAGCACTTGCTCGACGATTTGCAGCAAGATTTGCATTATGTGCAAGGCCGTTCTTTAAGTACCATTTTCATCGGTGGCGGCACACCTAGCCTATTTTCAGCTGACGCAATCGCCACTTTGCTCGCTGGTATAGAGTCTCGAATACCTTTTGCTGATGATATTGAAATTACCATGGAAGCCAACCCCGGTTCGGTAGAAGCCGACCGCTTTGCCGGTTATCGCCGAGCGGGCGTTAATCGAATTTCTATCGGCGTGCAAAGTTTTCAAGCCGACAAACTCACCACTTTGGGCCGAGTGCACAATTGCGATGAAGCGCTAAATGCCGCCAAGCTAGCGCACACCATCAATTTGAATACTTTTAATCTTGATTTGATGCACGGTTTGCCCAACCAATCGATAGATGATGCGTTGTCTGATTTAACCACCGCCATTGATTTACAACCGCCGCATTTATCTTGGTATCAACTCACCATTGAACCCAACACGCTGTTTTACTCAAAACCCCCTAAGCTACCAAAAGATGAGTTATTGTGGGACATTCAGCAAAAGGGACATGAGTTACTGACAAAAAGTGGTTACCAACAATACGAAGTGTCGGCCTACGCAAAACCAAACCAACAATGCAGGCATAACCTCAACTATTGGCGTTTTGGCGATTACTTAGGCATAGGCTGCGAAGCTCACGGTAAAATCACTTTGCCCGAGCAAAACAAAATCATCCGCAGTGTTAAGGTCAAACACCCCAAAGGTTATATGGACCTAACCAAACCTTATCTCAACAAACTGTGGACAGTCGAAAAAGACGAGCAAGCGTTTGAATTTTTTATGAATCGTTTTCGTTTAATGGAAGGGTTTGCCAAAGCAGAGCTTTGCCAGTTTACCCAATTAGAATTAGCAGACGTTGAAGAGGCCATTGAAAAAGCTGTTAAGCAGGGGTTACTGAGCGAAACCGACACTCACTGGCAAACGACCCAAAAGGGCACGTTTTATTTGAATGATTTGTTGGAGTTGTTTGTTTAAGGTTTAAAATCTAGAGCACCTAACAATTTAATTGAAGGACAAAAATTTTTTAACCACAGAGGCCACAGAGAACGCAGAGAAAAAACAAAAAAAATTGTCGGCCCATCATCAGGTTCAAATTAAGCTTTTCGCTTTGCTCCGTGTGCTCTGCGGCCTCTGTGGTGATGTTCTTTTAAAGAAAAAGGCGCAATCCCAGAAGTTAATCAATTGCCTCTCTAGGGCTTCAATTTAACGACATCATAGTCTCGAAGCAAAGGCAACATCACATGCAATTCACTTTCGGTTTTGTTGAGTTCTGTTAACCTGTCACAAAACTGTTTGGCCTTTTTCTCTAACACCAAAGACTTGGCCGACAGTTGTTTTTCAATCTTATCTTCAAGGCGTTCAAGCTGTTCACTAACATCCACTACGTTGCTTTCAACGCCGCCGTCATTGGAGTTGATGGCCTCACCAAGGGCAATTAAAACCGCACCGAGTGAACCGGTGACCACTTTTTTAATCTCTTGGCCCAACTCATCTTCAAAAAAATCATCGAGTTTGTCGAGGCTTTGCGGAGCAATATAAAATTTGTTATCAAATTGGTTAAAGCGTTGCTTGAAACGGGCACGAAAGTCTTCAAACTCTTCTTGAAATAAATCACCATCACCAGTATCGACAATGCCGTTCATTATCTTGTCTAGCGCCTGTAAGCCAATCTCAGCGCCTTCCATAGCAATACCAACTATCTGCGGCACTTCGTTACGTAAACCCTTGCTAAACGATTTGAGCAGCTCTACCTCGTGAACTTCAAGGCGGATCCAATCACCGTTAATAAACAATTGTTCGTCGTTGTTGATTTGAATTTTGGTGAGGTAACCGTCGATGATGCGAATGTGTTCTGGGGTGATCAAAATACCGTACTGCAACTGAATGTCACACGAGGCTGCGTTGGTCGTCATTGGTAGCAATGTCACCGCTGACAATAAAGGCATGAGCAAGCAGGCCTTGAGGGATTTTTGCCATCGCTTCATACAAGGTAAACGATGGCTTATGGCTGTCTTTAAATCGAAAAATGCTAACATGATAACTTTTGAAAATGCTCTTGCCGTGATGCCTATCGACACCCTAGCAAATCCTAGTTCAAATATCAGCCCCTTTCGGCAGACGCCCTATTGGGCGAAACGAACAAAGCGAACATTTAAATCTAACAGCTTTTCTTTGGTGTTGTTTTTACCATTGTAAAACGCCACACTCCAAGCCGAGGTTTCGGTGCCCATAACCGTCGTTGAGGTCCAAAAATTCTCAGAAGAACTGGCCGGAAAAACAGCTTCGTTCAAAGCCGGTTCAACACAGCTTTTTTCAACTATGGTGGCAATTTCTTTAACATTGGGCACACGCCAATCGGTGTAACCACCATCTGATGCGAGAACTGAAGCTTGTAGCGCATCTTGCCAGGTGATTTGTGAAGGCGTGCCTGTACAGGTTGTATTGGCACTATCCCAAGTTTGACCAAAAGCACAGCGACTCCACATCAATCCGGTGACTTTGTCTTGCGCCAAGCCATTTGATAATAAGGTAAAGTTCGCTGTATCTGTGGTTGTCGTCAGCTCAGAGAAACAAGTTTGTACAGCCGATACGTTCAGGCTCAATAATGCTGAAGCCATGAGTAACAGATTTTTAGTGCATGAATTTTTCATCGAAGACTCCTTAAGGTTTGCGAACCAGTCGAACATAAGCATTTTGAATTTTAGGCAAACTGTTGTCGTTGCCATTGGCAAAGTTGATAACCCAAGCAGTGGCTTTACCACCGCCGTCTGCACTGGTTTCACTAGTCCAGAAATATAGATGGTCTAGCAGGGCTTCGTTAGGCAAATCACCAAATACCGAAGTGTCGAGCACCCCTGTGGTATTGTCTTTGCTGTAATCAACCAGACTCTGCATTTCGAGTATGGTGGGTACGCGCCAGTTGTTAGCACCACAATAAACCGTCTCATTTACTTCAAGAACATAGTTTTCAAGCCCGCAATCGGTTGCACTTGGACAAATCGTCAGAGGGTCTGCTGCGGTACCAGTTTCACCACCGGTTGACCCCTCAGAATAAACCCATGAATAACTGTTCTTATTGTCTCTTAATGAGGTGTTCGGAACCCCGTTGGTTGAGGTGGTTTTGCGCTCCCAAATCAAGCCAGTGACATTGTCACGAACGCAGAAGTAATCGGTAGAATCGTTGGGCAGCTCGTCGCCATTGGTGTCTAATTTGGTGAAATCGAAACCAGACTCGCCAGTGCCCGTTTTATCCAAATATTGCTCAACTGAATCACGTCCACTATCGGCATCTTGCCTTGGGTAACTGCTATCACCGCAGTTAATAACGCCAGTTTGGTTGTAACACAGCTCTTGACCTGAATCGGCAATGTTGCCAAGCGGAATAGGTTTAACCGTTACAGTTGTGGTATCGGTTGCTGTATCATTTTGAATGTTGGTGACTTTAACTTCAAAGATAAGGTCAGTATTAATATCTACATTGGGCGCAACAAAAGTGCTTGTACAGTTGTCAGGGTCTGCAAACGACACCGTTGGACCTGACACCAAACGCCAACTACATGTAACAACAGAGATACTCGAAAAACTACCTTGACCATCGAGGGTGACTGTCGAAAACTCATCTACGATTTGATTAACTCCAGCATCGGCAACAATAATATCTGACGTGCCATCAACGTCGATTTCGATGTCATATGTGCCCTGCCCACCTTCATCATCGGTGACGGTGAGACGGTAAACGTAACTTTCGGGATTCTCTTGCACCGGTGCTCTGAATTTAAATTCAGCTGAGTCATCACCACCTTCTGGCGTGATGGCAACGGCACCGCTGATCTGCGTCCATTTATAGCCAACAATCGAACCATCATCATCGGTTGATGCCGACGCATCAAGCGTGACCAATTCGGCAGGTTGAGCGGGTAACAAGGCAGGTGTCAAAACTCTGACGATAGCCACTGGTTTTTTGTTGACCGGATTGACCGTAACTCTAACCTGATCGTAATCGACAAAACCTGTGGGTGATTGGTATTCAACTCTAAACTCATAATTTGTAGCGATTTTGGTGGTTGGGGTAACAAACTCAACACTTGCGCCAGTTGCCGGGAGTGCGCTGATCTCATCTCCAGTCAATTGAGACCACTTAAAAGTGCCGCCAACCGGATCGCCAGTTGCCGTCAACACCACGGTTTGCTCTTCATTGACCACCATGTCGGCGCCACCATCAACCGAAACCACGCTTAAACTAGGGTCGACATGAACCGTGATATCATATTCAGATTCGCCGCCTTCATCGTCGATAACAGTGAGTTTAAATGGAAAGGCAGTGGTTGCAGAGACTATCGGCGCGACAAAATGAAATTCGACTGACGATGACCCGTTAAGCTGTGATACAACCGGCGAGCCTTCATCTTGCTCCCACGAGTAGCTAGCGATTGTTCCATCGGCGTCTTGGTCGAACGATGCGCTAGCATCAAGAACCACAGTGCTGTCTGGTGCAACCGGGTTAGTCGTTGGGGTTTTCAATGACGCGATGGCGACCGGATCGTGATTGATGGGTGCAACGGTAACGTCAACGTCATCAGTGACAATCTTGCCATCGGTTGTGGTGTATTCGATTCTAAGTGTGATCTTCTGCTCAGTTTTCACCGCCGGGGCGGTAATACTTACCGACTGTTCTGCCGCCGGAAAACCGGCAAGCACAGGTCCTGCTGTTTGTGTCCACGAATACGTTCCCCCAGCAGGAAAGCCTATCGCATTGACGGTAGCCCCCAGTTGTTCGTTTACACTTTGGTCAACGCCAGCGTTTACGCTAGGGGTGGTATTGGTCCCCCCGCCGTCTGTACTGGTTGTTGTACTGTCACCGCCGCCACCGCAGCCCGTTAAACTAAGCAATAAAATCATTATGATTTTGAAATGTACAAGCTTTTTCATTTCACTGTCCCACCGACAAAATTCAGGTATTGTGGGTGAGAATAAGCAATTGTTACGCCAACTTTTGGTGGGTTCGATGATTTTGATGAGTTACAGTTCGTCCCTCACCTAATCCTCCGGAGTGAGGATATTTCAAGAGTTTGAGATAGTTAAATAGACGTTGATTCTGCGAATGGCGAGCAGCACCACTCATTTAAAGCTCACCAATAGAGGATGGGTTAGGCGTATGCGAAGCAAGCCGTAACCCATCGGGCCGGTGTTCCAGTCGCAGAACCATTCATTTAATTCCAACCTAACTAGACGTTAGCGGGTCAATCCGTAACTTGCCATCAAGCAAATAAACCTTCGAAGGTCCATGCTCGCGTTTGGTGCGGGTTTTTTCGCTACCGATTTTAAAATCGATACCCGAATAGATGCGGTCTTTAACTTCAACCTTAGTAGAGGCAAACAAATCTTTTTGTTTGTTTTCAAGAGCTTTGCTTTTAGCTTGCAAATGTTTATGGATTTTTTTGTGCTTTTCAAAGCTGACAATACTCTCTGTCAGTAAAGCTTTCTTTTCTTCACTGTTGGGCAATTCTTTAATATGCTCAACCGCGGTTTTTATGTCTTCCATGATGTTTTTCTGCTCTTCGATTTTAGCTCGAAGTTGATCTCGCTTGGCCACAACCTTATCGAACAACTGATTAAATGACACCTCAGAATGGCTACCCGCTGGTGCACCAAGTGCACCGACTTTTAATGACTCTGTCAGGTTGAGTTTACCGCCGATAATCTTACCGTTAGGATTCTCTTCGGTACCAACTAGTACACTTTTTGCCGTGATCTTCGAATGCAACAGTTGTTTTTCGATGGTCACCACATTGTCACTGTGTACTTCTATATATTGAGCGTGGCGGATAAAGATATTCCCCTTAGCCCTGACCACAGTAGAACAATCAACATCATCGTCACCATCAATTTGACGGCCAATTGCCGCCTTGCCAATAACGACCTCGCCACCAGCATTCACCGAAGCTGAATCGACGTAACCCGTTATATTAATATCACCTTGGGCGGTGATACTCATCCCCTCGCCAACATCACCGTTAACGATAACACTACCGTCGTAGTTAATGTTACCAGTAGATACATCGACTTTTGGCACTTCAAACACGTCTTCGACCGCCATGCCGTGTTCAATCTTTCTTGGTAGACCTGTAATGGTTGCCACCAGCAGATTACTGTCTTTAGGTGATATTTGAGTCCCTACGCCGGCATTTAATTGAGCATCTGCGCCATCAACCGTCTCCATCACCTCACCGGTAACAGTATTCCCTCTTTGCCCTTTGGTCATGGGGATTTTTTTCATCACCACATCATTGGGGTTTACCGACACCAAAACGCCCAAATCACGCATATTCACTGAGTCAGTTTTTTCGTTTTTACTTTGAGGTTTTAATACTCGGTCTTTAAAGCAGGGCACCGTTTGCTCAAATTTGGCATTAACGCCCTGAATGGGCTCTTTGCCAAAAGCGATGGTTTCTTGAATATCTGCGCCGGGCTCGCCTTTACTGGCTTTTCCAGCCAGTGCAACAATGGCTTTTTTGTCAAAGCCAAAAGTCACATTTTGCTCTTGAGCAGCCTTAACGATTTGATTGGCTGACACATGCGAGCCACCATAGGCACTGAAAATCTGCGCATCAGCACTCATTTCATCTTCAGCAACAATAATGCGTAGATAGGCGTTCTTCTTTTCTGCCACCACACCACTGAACTCGGTACCAATACCATCCTCGGGTGCATGTAGGGAATCGACGAATTGATTATAACCATTAAGGACAACCAGAAATTCATCCATCAACAAAAAGAACTTACCAATCTCGGAAGATTCTAATTGTTTAATGAAGGTATTTTTTTCCAGCGTTGCACCATCACCGCGATAGGATAACGTGAGGTTGGCTTTGTTACCGCCTTCAACTAGCTGGATATTAACGTCTGGCAAGGGTCTTCCTTTAACGGTTATTGAAGGTCAATTACAGGTAACTTTCCTGATGGATTTTGACGAATTGCTTAGTGCCTTTCTTTGAATAGTCGATTTTGTATTCACGGCCGTCTAATGATTGTAAAAACAACAACGTTTTTGGCTCACTAAATACTTCTTGTGCTCCAACGTTAATGACTTCAAGGTAGCGTTCTTTGGCATCCCGGCGGTTTTTAGGCAAAGGTTCTTTGAATAAACTGATGCCGTTATGAGTGATCTTTAAAACCGGATCATTATCATCATTGACAATCAACAAATCGAGTTTTTTCTGTTTATGAATAATGGTATTTCGACCACTTAATATAAAAGCACGTTCAAGATCCGACTTCATAGCACTTTCTCCTAGCTATCTCAATGTTATGCGCAGACTTTACCAATAAGTCATGCGATTAATCAACCTGTTACATTAGTTTATCGCCATTAAAGCAAGATGTTAACCAAATGCTACAGGTAAAAGTTAAAATAAACGATGAATACCACGATGGCCCATACGATAATCGCCCGCATTTTTCGACAATATGCGCATTGTTTTTGGTTTTTCTTCATTAAGTTGTGCTTGATATCAACATCTAAGACCATATAACTTAAGTATATAGCTTCAATAAGAGTAATTACAATGCACAGTAACACACAACAGGCAGGCCTTGAAACGGCCACCATTGGCGGCGGTTGTTTTTGGTGCCTTGACGCGGTATTTAGAAAAATTCAAGGTGTCACAGCTGTTGCCAGCGGTTTTGCCGGGGGTGATGCCGCCACTGCCCGTTATGAAATCGCCTGTAGCGGGCAAAGTGAACACATAGAAGTGGTACTCATAGAATTTGACCCGGCAATTTTACCCTACCAACAGTTACTAGCGGTATTTTTTGCCGCCCATGACCCAACTCAAATCAACCGCCAAGGTCATGATGTTGGCCCCCAATACCGCTCAGTGATTTTTCACCATGGCGACGAACAACGTCAAACAGCCCAAAACATGATGGATGAAATGACCGAACAGGCCATTTTTGATGCCCCCATTGCCACCGAACTGCGCCCAGCCATGCCATTTTTCCCAGCACCAGATGGACATCAAGATTTTTACAACCAGCGTCAAGACGTCCCTTACTGCCACATTATCATCAAACCCAAACTGGATAAAATTCAGCAGTTGTTTGCAGAGCGGCTTATTTAATCACGGAAGTTTTTAAACTGAAAAGGCTGACCAAAATCACCTTCGCGGATCATTGCCATTGCCGATTGCAAGTCATCACGTTTCTTACCCGTGACGCGAATCTCTTCGCCTTGAATAGCAGCTTGAACTTTAAGTTTTTTGTCTTTAATCGCTTTAACAATCTTCTTGGCTACATCTTTTTCGACGCCTTGTTTGAAATGCACTTGTCTTGAGAAAGTTTTGCCTGAATGAACGGTTTCTTTAACATCCAGTGAAGAGGCGTCAATTTTGCGCTTGACCGCTTGGCCTATCAAAATATCTTGCATTTGTTGAACTTGAAAATCGGCTTCGGCCTTCATGGTGATCACATCATCTTTGACGGTAAAACTGGCTTCAACGCCACGAAAATCAAAACGAGTACTGAGTATTTTAGTGCAGTTACTGGTGGTGTTGAGGATCTCTGGAGAATCGACCTCTGAAACGACATCAAATGAAGGCATGGGTATTCCTTAAACTGGTTATTCAAAATTTTTGCGATTATAGCCTGTTATTACCAAGAAAAGAATGCTCGGAAAAAAACCGCACTAATTTAGCTTGTGCAACGGGTTTTATCGTATAATCCGCCGCATTAATTTTGTCAAAAAAGAGATTAAACGTTGCGCTCAATCCTTCAAAACAAAGATCTTCAAAACAAATGGCTCTTTTGGGGCGTTTTCAGTTTCTTTTCGTACAAACTCCTCTCTCGTACCGCCCATTCAGGCATTAGCATTGCCCACTTTGATAAAATTGTGCACATGGGTTTGTTTTTTATCCTGTGTTTTTTGCTAGTACGTGCTTATGCAATGACCCGGACTCAACAATATACTGTGCTTGCTATATACGGTGCACTGATTGAATGGTTACAGGCACTAACAGGTTATCGTAGCGGCGATATTTACGACTGGATTGCAGATATGCTGGGGGTTGTCATACTTTTTGCTGCGCTGGATTTATGGCAAATCTTCACAAATAAAAGGCGAAACAAAAATGGCTGATTGGCATATTATTGGTCGTGGTTCTATAGGGTTATTATGGGCAAGCGAACTTCGCAGGCTCAACCACAATGTCAACATGATAGTAAAAAACCATCAAGGGCCAGCAATTGAACAGCGCACTGACCTAACCAACACTAAGGATATTCAATCACAATTTACTGTGACATTAAGCCGTTATGACTCGGTTGAGCCGATTCACACTTTATTGGTTCCACTTAAAGCTTATGACATTTTACCTGCGATAACGCAAATAAGGCCCCGACTAACCCCGCAAACGGTGATCATTCTATGCCATAACGGCATGGGCACAGTTGAACAGGTTCAGCAATTACTCGGCAAAGAGCAACCTTTGTTATTTGCCACAACCACTCACGGGGCTTACCGGTTAAACACCACACATGTGCGTCATACCGGACTTGGAGAAACCAAAATTGGCCGGTTTTGCCCGCCACTGACACAACAATTAATTCAAATTCTCGATGCAGTACTCACACCTGTCACTTGGCATGAAGATATCAACGCCGTATTGTGGCAAAAACTGGCCATCAACTGCGTTATCAACCCATTAACGGCTAGCCTTGACATCAAAAATGGCCAACTCGCAGATGTACAATATGAGCAAACGATAAGTACTCTTTGCAATGAGGTAGCCACTATAGCTAACGCTTGTGGCATTGGGTTTGTTGCCGGCGAACTACGCAACAGTTGCTACAAAGTCATCAAAGGCACCGCAAATAATTACTCATCGATGCATCAAGATGTCAAAGCAGGCCGCACCACCGAGATAGACTATATTAATGGTTATCTACTGGGCAAAGCCCGTAAGTTTAATATTGAAGCCCCGGCTAATGAGGCGCTTTATCAAGCGATAAAAACGTTGGAAAATACTTCATCATAAGATTACGTAACATCAACAACGCCAGCAAAATACCACTGCCTAGCACTAACCATTGCGGCAATACCTCATGTTCATGGCCAATTTGCGGTGCAACCTCAAATCCGTAGGTTGCCACCAGAGTGTCGGTTAACCAACCAAACAACATTGCAGTGCCAATTACGCCAACTAAATAAGCCACAACCGCTCTTTTGCCCAACTCCTTGCCAACTACGCCCAAAGTAGCGACATTGGTTGCGGGGCCTGCCATCATAAAGACCAACACAGCACCAGGCGCAACACCAGACAACAACAACCCCGCCGCTATAGGCGTAGATGCCGTTGCGCAGATGTACATGGGAATGCTGATGATCACCATCACAACCATAGCAATCAAGCCGCTACCCCATTGAGACAAAAAATCGTCAGGCACATAGGTTTGCACCAAAGCGGCAAAAAACAAGCCGATGAGCAACCACATCGCAGTACCAGATAACATATCTGTCACGCTGTAATTAACACTTTGGCGCAACTTGGCCCGTAAGGTCAGTGGTTTTTCAATTGGCTTATTTTTATTCTTACCCGAGCAACAACCGCCTGACTTAGCTGGGGACTGTTGAGGCACAAAATCATCTTTACCTACCAAAGCTCCAGCAACGATGGCACTGGTTATCGCCGTAATTGGCCGTATTATGGCCATAAAAGGCCCCAGTAAGGCATAAGACATAGTGACTGAATCAACCCCGGTTTCGGGTGTTGCAACCAAAAATGACGTAGTCGCACTTTTCGATGCCCCTGCTTTACGTAAGCCCAGTGCCGCAGGGATCACCCCGCAAGAACATAAAGGTAAAGGTGCGCCAATAAAAGCAGCTTTAACAGCACTGCCGATACCCTCTTTACCCAGTTGTTTGCTCATGGTGGCGGTAGGCACAAACACCTGAATAAGCCCGGCAATCAACAAACCTAACAACAACCACGGGGCTGATGCCAAAAACAGAATCACAAAATTATCAATTAACATCGGTTACTCCTTTTTCTTCCAAGGCATCTAAAATAGAACAATACTCAGCACTCTCTTCTCCGCCACAACACGCTTTTTCGAGCTCAACAAGTGAATTTCTGAACAATTCGAGTTCTGCTATACGCATTTCTACGTCCAACCGTTTAGCTGTGGTGCGGCTTTTTACATCTTCACAACAATGACTGGATTTATCGATGCGAATAGACAATAAATCTTTGATGTCAGCTAGGCTAAACCCAACCTTTTTACAACGCAAAATAAACAACGCCCGCTGGTGATCAGCGCCAGAATAATAACGATAACCCGAATCTGAACGAGTCGAGGGCGCGAGTAACCCATTTTTCTCATAAAACCGTAAGGTGTCAGTTTTAACCCCAAGTTTTTTCGCCAGTTGGCCAATTTGCATCATGACTTAATACCTCTGCTTTTCAATATAACTGATTGAACCATGAACGACAGTATAAACCTTAGAGTTTAATCCAAGGTCAAGAGGCAATTCAAGATTAAGAGGTTATTCAACCATTCAGTTAACGTTCACTTTACGCGCGTATAATTCATCCATACCCTTAATGCAGGACCCACAAAATGAGAAACAAAACAGTACAGCTATTAACCTTGGTATTATTCAGCCTCTATTTAGGTGGCTGTTCTGCCATTTATACTTCCATGGCCAAGTCTGATTTAACATCACAAACTAAAATGAGCAAAACCATCTTCCTTGACCCCATGAGTGAAGAAAAACGCATTATCTTTGTGCAAATTCGCAATACCTCTGACCAACCTGCATTTGAGCTCGAAACCCAAATCAAACAGAAGCTGAGCTATCGTGGATATCAAATAACAGACGATCCAGAGCAAGCCAATTACTGGTTACAGGCCAATGTTCGCCGGGTAACCGAAGACGACGGTCAATATGGCGAAAATGCCCTAAACAAAGGCTTTGAAGGCGCACTTACTGGTGGCTATATTGGTTCGGCCTTTGGTAGTGGTGATGGTAAAATTGGCACCGTGATTGCCGGCGCATTGATTGGCATGGCCGTTGAAGCTGGTACCAGCGATGTCTATTACACCGCAGTGACCGATGTACTGGTGTCAGTCAGGGCTCGCGATGGTGAAGTGCTCACAACACAAGAAAATACCCGAGTAAGAATGGGTGCCAACGGCAGTCGCCGAGTTACCAGTAGTGGCACTACACAGATGAAACAGTACCAAACTCGCATTGTGTCTACCGCCAACAAAGTTAATCTTGAATATGACGAAGCCGCATTTACCCTGCGTAATGGCCTAATCAACTCGATTTCTGGCATATTCTAAGAAATACGCTTAATAGGGTGGCAGCCCTGCTGCCCTAATTAACCAATTAAACCCCTTGTTGTTCCGCCCACCAACCGTTTACCATAGCCTCCCTTTTTTAATCGCTGATAAAAACAGTCATGACATCAATGCAAGTACTTATTAAGCTTTGCACAAACAGTTGATCAATCAATAACATGGCGCACAAAGTTAAGCACGCTTGTCCCGGGCTTTTGCCCCCGACTAGGTCTTAGCTGAACAGCAACTTATTTCATACTTATGGTTGTATAAATCGTTGTTTTTGAGCTATCTTTTTTGTAATACCGTCTATACTTAGGCGGCAACGGAATAACACTTTTCAGGGTCCGATATGTATCCAAAAACGCCTCAAATAGAAAAAAAAGCACCAAAAAATGCACTAACAAAAATGGCACTTGTTGCTGCTTGTTTAATGTTGACCGCGGTACCGTCAGCAAATGCCCAAAACGAGGCAAAAAGCGAAGCACAAGTCCTTAAACAACTCAACGATTTAGTCAAAGCCAAGCGTTACGCCGAGGCCTACGTGCTGTCAAACAAGCACGTCATGGACTACGGCGGTGAGGCCCGGTTCGATTTTTTGATGGGCATGGCGGCGATGAAAACCAAAGCTTATGAAGAGTCGGTTTTTGCCTTTGAACGAGCCGTCATCAACAAACCAAAATGGGAGCAGGCCCGTTTTCAACTAGCTCGAGCCTACTACCATGTCGACAACCTTTCGGCTTCAAAAAACGAATTGGTCAAACTCAAAGAAGACTCAAGCGACCCAGATTTTATCAGCACCATTGATGGTTTTATCGCTCAGGTTGATTCGGCGATTACTGATAAAAAGCGCCAGTTCAAGCAAGTATTCAGTGTAAGTGGTGGTTTTGATACCAACATCAACAGCGGCACATCCATCAACGAAGTGTTTATCGAACAGTTTGGCACGACCATTCCTTTGTCTGATGAAAGTAGAGAAACCGAAGACTTACCGTTCAACCTCAGTTATCAAGCCCAATACCAAGAACCCTTCAGCCAAAACAGCTTGCTGATTGGCCAAATTGCCCTGTTCAGCACCGACTACAAACGAACTCCATCTTTTGAGCGCACGTTGGCCGATGTTTCGTTAAAGTTTCAAGATGTACTGGGTGATTTCACCTATCAAATAGGTACTTTTTTCAGGCCAATGCTCCTCGCCGAAACCCATTATCGTGACCAATATGGCTTTTCGACCAACTGGATGTTGCCAATTAACGCCAACTGGGGCGTCTCAGCACAGGTAGGGTTTGGCAAAATAGATAGCCGCATAAGTACCTCACTAGATGTAAGAGACGTGTTTGCTACCACTAGCGCTCGCTATCGCAGTGGCCGCTGGCAGCACATATTCAGTGCCAACCATACTGACATCCGTTCAGTAGAATTCGGCACCAAACACCAAAGCTACCACTATTACAAGCTCGACTATAAAACCACTTATGTTGTCACTCCAAAGCATCAGGCCAATTTTGAAGTGCAATGGCAAAAATCTAATTACGATGTGGTTCATCCAGTTTTTGGGGCTGTGCGCGACGAAGATTTTGCCCGGGCCGGTGTTGGCTGGCGTTATCTATTAAACGAATCGATGTTACTTGAAGCTAAGTTCCGTCACAGCAACAAACGCTCCAACGTGCCGATTTATGCCTACAATCGTGACGAATACAGCATTGGCTTTACAGTACAATTTTAAACGAGGAAACAGTAATGAACATATTGCCAACAGCCTTGAGCACACAGGCGAAAGCCTTGAGCACACAGGCAAAAGGAATGAAAAAAAGTACCGTCGCGCTAATGGTTTCCGCTATATTGATGGCGTTACCGGGTTCAGTGATGGCCAAAGAAGTCGCCGGCAAAACCATTATTGCCAAAGGCAAAGTGCAAGCGGTTGAAACCACCACCACAACCGAGCGCCGCTTAAAACGCCGTTCCCCCATTTATGGGGTAGACAAAATCAAAACAGATGCCAACAGCAAAACCCAGTTACGAATGACCGATGGCGGCATGATAGCCCTTAAAGAAAACTCAGAATTATTGATCTCAGACTACGAATTTAATGCCGCCGATCAAACCGGCTCAGTTGTGATGGAATTAGTTAAAGGTGGATTACGCTCGGTAACCGGCAAAATAAAGTCAGACAAAGGCAACTACCAGCTAAAAACCCCGGTAGGCAGTATTGGTATTCGTGGTACTCACTACGAAATCGAAATTATTCAGGGCGAGGTTTTCATTGCGGTTTGGGATGGTGCGGTTGATGTCACTGTTGAAGTGGGTGGCGCAGATCAGGAAGTACCATTAGGTGAAGGTGAAGATTTTGCCTACGCAAAAATTGATGAAAGTGGTGAAGTCACCGAGTTGCTAGAGCCACCTGAGAATTTTAACGAAGGTCACAGCTCAGCACCCACCGATGAAGAACCACCGCCAGAGGCGGCATCAGGCGAAGGCGAAGGTCAGGG
>CALKGI010000265.1 GCA_938085045.1 uncultured Alteromonadaceae bacterium | reverse complement strand
GGTGCCGACTTTGCTTTGGCGACCTGCCAAAAAGGCGGTGAAGTTGCTGTTCAGCAATGGCGGGTTATTGCCCACCGTAGGGCTAACCAAAGCAGTGGCAATTGTCACTTGCTCGCTTTGGGTCTCATGACCAAAATTGAGGGTAACTGGGTTGTCACTTAAGTTTGCATCCGTATCTGGTTCGCCATTGTTGTCGTTGTCATCGCCTGCCTGCCATTGCACTGCCGACAAGCTCATATCAAATTGTTCGCCTGCCCGGTTAAATACGCTGCCACTGTTGTCGGTAGCTCCGGGATTCATGCCTATATCCATGTAAAAACCAAAGGGTTTGACCACAAAGCTGTTGCTGGTGCCTTTCATATCGGTTGTTTTATTGGGCGATAGAACAATAGACATTTGCGCGTGTAATTTGATTTTGCCTGCATCTGGGTAGTTTATGGCTATTGTCGCCTTCGAATCGTTGCCAAATAGTAAGTTATGGCTGGCGTAGCTGTTGTACTCTTTGAGCGGATTGGTTTTGCCATTGTTGGTGACTTTAACTGCATTCGATGGGCAGTTGTTTGGGTCTAAACACTGATAGACTTTACAACTGCCCGGGTCTTCACACTGATACGCCAAGTTAACACTCACCTCAGGATTGTCTTTAAACCGGGCTGCACACGCACCAGTGGTGGTGTCGGTTTGCACTGCTTGCAAGGTGATGGTTTTTTTGTTGTAACCTATGTTTGAAGGTTTGCCTGATATTTGGCTGGGTATCTGTCGGTGAGGGTCATTTTCATTGACAAAAATAAACCCGCTGTCTTCAAGTTTGTAATCACAACTGGCCTCTAGTTGGCCATTTTCATAACATTCTAAGTCGGCACTAGGGCTGGCGCTGTTCATGCTTAATTTAATGGTGGTTTCTAAAATCTCGGCCAGCGCTACGGTGACCTCCTTGGTAAAAGTCAGGTCTGTTGTCACGCTATTTAAATCATCATTGGTGGCCACCAGCGATAGGGTTGATTCGCTTTCATAAAGCGCATCACAAGCGGCATTAGCGCAGGCCTTTATTTCTACCTGTTGGGTTTTGCAGGTCAATCCGCTGGCGTCATATTCAAATTGGTAGTGATGCACCACCGAGCCGCTTGAGTTACAAGCACCACCAAAGTCTGTGTGTTCAAGAGAATAAGGTCGATAAATGATGACGCCATTCCATTTAAAAAATATCTGCTTCTCGGCCGAAACCGCACCATAAACCACGCCATAATTTGTCACATCTACCCCACCTTTGGAGTAAATAAAACCGGTAAGCTTGGCGGCGTTATCCAGTTGGACTTTACCGCTACTGTTCATGTAATAAAGAAATAGCTGTGACGCATCGCCATACAAACCGTCATTGATTGACGACAAACCGCTGAATACGGCTTTGCTTTTGACAAAGAGGCGAACGGTACCAGAGCCAATAACGTTGAGCTGGCTGCCAACTTTGACTTCTAGTTCATCGATGTAATAATCGCCGGCCGTCAAATAAACCCTAGACAAATAATCGACCGTTAGACTTTTGAAGCGATAAGTACTGAAACCACTGTTCATATACAAAAAGCCACCGTTCTTGACGGTAACATCTTGATAGTCATTATGGGTAATGGTGTCGGTTCGACCTTCGACTGTCAGAGGCTCGATAGATGTATTGGCAACAAAGGTGGCAGTTAGTGGCGGTACAGTTGTGCCACTGGCTGTACAATCACCGCTGCCACAAGTGGTGTAAATACTATTGTTGTGAGTCACGTTTTTAGTCGCCAACTCGGTATCGGGGTTATAAATCAAACGACCCGAATCTTCAAACCAAATGCTGCCACTGCTGCTGGCGTTAGTGGCAGCATCGGAAAAAGTGGTGGCGCAGGTATTGCCACTAGAGCAACCCGCAGATGAAAAAACGATATCGCAACTTGCTCCGCTGCCATCGCTACACACTAAAGCCCTTGCTGGGGGGATAGTGGTATTGGCCACAGCCAAAGTCAGCGTTTCAACCGTTGTATGAGTAAAATCAAATGTCGTGCTGCCAGTAAACGTGGCTGAATTAACCGTTGTGCCATCAGCGGTGAAATCAAGGCTGGTTAAATCGGTTGATAAAACAGAGCAATCGGCATTTTTACAGGCTTTAATGGTTACCGTCTCTGCCGAGCAAGTTGAGCCACTGGCATCGTGACTGATTTCATAGTGGTCGATTATTGCAGGGCCGCTGGTGCACGATGCGCCAAAGTCGGTGTTGGCCACCGCTGAGCCTTGATAGGTTACCCAACCCCCATGCTTAAGATGTATCTCACCCGCCGCCGAAATACCGCCGTATACATCGCTGAAGCCATAATTATTGTTGCCATCTTTAACTTCAACCTTTCCCCGAGAATAGATAAAAGCGGTAACCTGCGCACCAGATTCAATTTTTATTTTGTCTTCGCCGCTGGCAAAGTAATACACGAATAATTTAGACGCATCACCAGACGAACCGCCGTTAATCACCGAATCTTCTATGAATTTAGCTTTGGTTGTGGCGTAAATTCGCACCGTGCCGCTGCCAATTACATTTAAAACACTGCCTGATTTAAACTCTAAGTCTTCTATGTAATAGTCGCCAGGCGTGAAGTTAACGATCGAATAGTTTTCAACTTTGAGTTTTTTAAAGGTGTACGTATTGTAGTGAGCGTTCATGGTCAACTCACCATAACGATTAACGGTTACCTCTTTGTAGTCGTTGTTGGCAATGGTGGTTGAATACCCATTCACGCTCAAATTATAAGCAGAACTACGGTAGTTAAAAGTGGCGCTTAGGGCTGGCACAATCAACCCACTGGCGCTGCAATTGGCCGATGTACAAGTGGTGGCAAATCCGTTATTAAAGACTCGAGTGGTGGCCAAAACATTGTCAGGATTGTTAATGACTCGTCCAGCATTGGTGAATTTAATAGACCCGTTTAATGCGCTATTAGTTAACCCATCAGGATAAGTGAGCGCGCATTGGTCCCCATGGACAAACGGTGAAATAAGATAAGTAATTGTGACTAATAAGAATTTAGCCAAATGCTGAATTTTCATCAGTGCCCCCCCCAGTTTATGCCAACTGCATATTCCGGTGTCGACTAATAAAAACCAATGCCTCTACATTGTATCAAGTTGTGCTATTAAGTAAGGTTATATAGAACAGAAAGTTATATTAACGGTTGGTGTTTTTTTACGCTAGAGACAAAACGTCACGCTTTTGTGTCAGTTTGTACGGTTTGAAAGGAAGTGGGAGTTACGACAGAGGTGGGTTTAAGGCATTGGCAAAAAGCGTTCGCAGAAAAGGCTACAACTCATGAGTCTTTGAAATGAGGCCATTCTTCTTTTAATCTTTTCTCCGTGAACCTCAGCGTCTTCGTGCCTCCGTGTGCGCTCTTTTGACTTTGGCATCGTGACAACGCTAACGTTTCTCGCGCCAGTAAATCACCCTGTCGTTACCTCTGAACTGACCAAAGGTGGCATTTTGCGAGGGCAAATCAATATCAGCAACACCATCTACACCGCCATCCCAATTGAAGCGCAACCATGCATCTAGGTCTTTAATGATGACAGGCACGTAACCATTAATCACTGTGCTTTGCCCCAGCGTTAAATTAAACGCACCATCAAGCGCAGTTAACGTGCTATCAGTGGTATTGGCAGGACTTAAATCAACCTGAACATCACCAATATCGGCGTGAGTGCTTAGGCTCAACAGATTGTAATCGTCATCAAATGGGGTGTTTTGCACGCCAGACAACGAAACATTGGCAGCGTCTATGGTCGAACAACCGTCATCAGTAGACAATACGAAACTACTGCCATTCCAGGCTTGGGTATACATGGGCAACGTCAGGCTTCGGCTTGCTGGACCAAAAACTTGCGCCGAGGTTAACCGGCCATAACGAAAACTAACCTCTTTGGTAATTATGTTACCCGGGGCCCTAAGTTTTAATGCGTCACAATTGAGTGCTACGCTGCAATCGCCGGCCTCGCTAGCCTTAAGGTTATACCCGCCGCCATCTACGTCGACCAAATCAATGGTGGTACCAACTTCACCATCATCAAGATTTATCGCCACAAATGTGTTGTCGAACGGACCATCAATGACAGTGGCCACAGAATTTCGAGAGAAATTAGGCGTGTATGCTTGCACCACACTACCAGCACTCCACGGCGTAGTCATGGCCGACAACCGGCCACCTAAATCATTGCCATCATCACTGTTTTCAGCGACAAATGTATAAGTAGCTAAAGCGTGATTATCAGCCCCTGCGCCTAGGTTTGCACTGTAGTTATTCAATGGAATATCACCAACGCCCTGTGCTTCTAGGTCTATTGATAAATCAAAGGGTTGCCCCATATAACTGAAATTAACACACGCATTATCAATAGATGAGCTGTTCAACCTAAAATGATTGGGGATAAATCGGCCCAGATGAGGCACGGTGCCGACAATAGTATCGGTGCCCAGATAAGTGCCTGTGTCTAGTACTGCCGCCAAACTAATAATACCGACATTGTTCCAATTCATTGCGTTGGTTTTTATACCATCAGTGAAACCACTAAAAGCACTGTTGGTTAGCGTTGAGGCACTACCACCTATAGGGCTTACTAACGCATGGGTTACCGTTACACTTACAGGCGTTGTTTCTTGGCCAAAGTTAGGCGTTACTGGGTTATCGTTAATGTTGGCATCACTGTCGGGTACGCCATCATTATCGTCATCTTCACCATCAACCCACTGGGCGCCATACACATTCATATTAAAAGATTGCCCTGCCCTTGCGAACGCACCACCCGTGTTATCAGTTGCAGCTGGGTTATTATCCTCGGTCGCCATCGCTATACCAAATGGCCTGATCACAAAGCTGTTTGAACTACCTGCAACAAGCTCTGGTGCGCCATTCAACGTGATACTTTTTCGAGCGAACAGTTTTATTTTGCCCACATCAGGATATTTTATCGAAATGGTGGCTTTTGAATCTGAGCTGAAATACAAATTATGATTGCTAAAGGTGTTGTACTGAGACAAAACAAAAGTATTCATGGTACTGGTAGAGACATCGTAATTAGAAATTTCGACCGCACTGGTAGAACAACTGCCGGGGTCTTCGCATTGAAAAGACAATTCTACCGAAGTTTTGGTTTCATCTTGAAACAATGACGCACACGCGCCAGTGTTGGTGTTTATTTGTAGTGCCTGTAGTGAAATGGTGGCGCTGTTGTAACCAACGTCAGAGGGTTTGCCTGATAGTTGGGTTGGAATAATTTCAGTGCCATCGGTTTCGTTCAGAAACTTAAAGCCAGTATCGGTGAGGTTATAATCACAAGCCGCATCTATAACGCCGTTCTCATAACATATTAATGGCGCACTGGGGTTGGGATTAAGCATGCCCAAAGTTAACGTACCCGGTGTTGATTCAGCCACACTGAGCCCTGCAGAACTAGTGAACTGTATAGTTGATGATTGCGTTGTTGAAGGCGGAGTCGTTGCGGTAAATGTCACCGTTGATGAATTGTCGAAAAGTGAAGTGCACGCGGCATTACCACAAGCTTTTACCACTACAGTTTCAGCTGTGCAGGTCAGCGCCACACCATCATACTCATATCGATAGTGATCTAAGTCTGCACTGGTCGTTATGCAGGCGCTGCCAAAGTTAATGGTCGAAAGCGCTGACCCTTTGTAGGTCACTGTTGCCGTGTCTTTAATTTTTATCTCTGCTGCGGCGGTAATACCGCCATATACGCCGCTACTGTTTTTTACCTCCACCTTATTCAGTGAATACATAAAACCAGCAAGCGTTGCACCACTTTCGACTTTTATCTTGTCATCACCTTCGGCGTAATAATAAATAAACAGTTTTGATGCATCGCCCGCTGAACCACCATTAACAATTGAAGAATCTTTAAATTTGGCCTTGGTTTTTGCCCATATTCTCACCGTGCCGCTGCCAATAACATTGACAGTGGCGGCTTTAATTTCTAGGTCGGTAATATAATAGTCACCCGGGGTCATGTTAACTGTCCCGCCCGATTCAACCTTAAGTTTGGCAAAACTGTAACTGGCGTAAGCACTGTCCATATTCAGCGTGCCATTGCTTTTAACTTTTATGTCTTTGTAATCGTTGGTAGGAATCGTTTGGGTTGTCCCATTCACTTCATAATTGGTGTTTGAGCTATTGGTAATAAAAGACCCCAGTAACGTGCCAACGATAGTGCCTGAAGCAGAACAATTAGCACTAACACATGTGGTCGCAACACTATTGCCACTATGGGTTACTGTGGTGGTCGCTAAAACGCTGCTGGGATTATCTATAATTTGTCCTGATTTTTCGAATTTGATATATCCACTATTACTGTTGTTATTCACCGCGCCAGGATAAACCGCGGTGCACGCGCCACCAGCTGAACATCCTGTGGAATCAAAAACAATATCACAACTGCTACCGCTGCCACTACTACATACCAACGCATTTGCTGGTGTTACGCTTGGGCTATCGACAGACAAAGTGAGTGTCTCGGCGGTTGAATTGTTGAAGGTAAATGTTGTAGTGCCTACAAAAGTTTGTGCACTTTTAGTGACGCCGTCTGCTTGAAAATTAAGGCTAACTGAACCACTCACCAAAGTAGAACAGTCGCTGTTTGCACAGGCTTTTATGGTAATTGATTCGGCTGCACAGGTAGACCCTACGCTGTCATGACCAATTTGAAAATGGTCTACCACTGTCGGCGTACTCGTGCAAATCGTACCGACAGCAACACCTGTAATATCTTCGTAAGTGATGGTGGATGTACCTTTGAGTTCAACCGTGCCATTGGCAGAAACTGCACCAATGAGTTTAGAGCTGTCGTGTACATGAACATCTTGACCGGCACCATATAACACCGCTTTTACCGTAACATCGCCTTTTAGATGAATTTGTTCGTAACCGACAATGGCTAAGTCTTTTGCAGCGCTACCGGCGTCATTGTTTACCTCAACCGAATTTTCAATGTCAAAGTGAGTATTAACATAAATAGTGACAGGGCCATTGATATATACTCTGGCATCACCCTTAATTTCAAGTTCGTCAAACCAGTATTCGCCCGGGTTAAAGGTGATCTTGCCACTGCCTTCGAAAATACCTTTATCTATCAAATACTTGCTAGAGTTGGCCAAAAAAGTCACATCTGATGTACCACCGATCTTCAATTCATCGATTTCAGTGACACTGTAATCCCCTCCAATGCCAATGGTCTCGGTCAGCCAAGTTGTGGTGATGTCATAAGAGGTGGTGGTTTTTTCGAAGGTTGGCAGAGTTAAAGGCGGTGCTGTCGTTGAGGCAATGGTACAGTCTGTTGTACCACAGGTTTGGTTGCTGCCGGGTGATTCATCATTGAGATTTGAAAAAGTCAGTACAGAATCAGAATCGTTAATGATTTTTGCGCTGTCTTTGAATTTGATGGTACTAGAACTGCTATGCCCCTGCACTGAATCGGGAAAGTACACAGCACAAGAGTCAGCTGCTGCCGTTGTTGAACACAGCAATAAAATAACAGATAAACAAACAGTTATAAGTCCATTGCCCTTGACGCAATTGTAAGTATCCACAATAACCTACCAAACTAGTTTTCTAAAAAATACGCTTAGGAGTATACCCTAAAACATTAAGTTTGTACCCAAACAGTACCGATATATCAGTATTCTACTTTCTTTCTCGCCAGTAAATCACCCGGTCGTTGCCACGAAACTGTCCAAAGGTGGCGTTTTGAACGGGCAAATCTTCATCGGCAACGCCATCAATGCCTTCATCCCAGTTGTATCGCAGCCAGGCATCTAGGTCTTTGATGATGACAGGCACGTAACCATTTATCTCGGTGGTTTGGCCCAAGGTGAGGTTAAACGCACCGCTTTGTGCCGTTAACGTGGTGCTACTGGTGTTTGTCGCGCTCAAATCGACCTGAACATCGCCGACATCGGTGTGTTCAGTCAAGCTTAACAAATTGTAATCGTCATCAAACGGGCTATTTTGCACGCCTGCCAGCGAAATATTAGCAGCGTCTATAGTCGAGCAACTGTCATCGGTAGACAAAATGAACGTACTGCCATTCCACGTTTGTGTATACAGCGGCAGGGTCAGCTTTTTATTGGCAGGGCCAAATACTGGCGCCGCGTTTAATCGGCCATACCGAAAGCTAACCTCATTGACAACAAGGTTACCCGGTGCCCGAAGTTTTATTGCGTCACAATTGAGTGCCACACTACAATCACCGGCCTCGTCAGCATTAAGGTTATACCCGCCACCTTCCACGTCGAGCAAATCAATGATTGTGTTAACTTCACCATCATCAAGGCTTATGCCGACAAGTGTATTGTCGAACGGTCCATCAATGACTGTGGCCACCGAATTTCGAGAAAAATTAGGCGTGTATGCTTGCACCACACTACCAGCACTCCACGGCGAACTCATGGCCGGCAATCGGTCACTTAAATCATTACCATCATCACTGTTTTCAGCGACAATGGTATAA
This sequence comes from uncultured Alteromonadaceae bacterium, assembly GCA_938085045.1. Lineage (GTDB taxonomy): Bacteria > Pseudomonadota > Gammaproteobacteria > Enterobacterales > Alteromonadaceae > JABSOG01. The sequence goes on along the minus strand of CALKGI010000265.1, from coordinate 5,633 downwards.
GTGGCTAAAGCGTGATTATCAGCCCCAACGCCTTTGTCTGCGCTGTAGTTATTCAATGGAATATTACCAACGCCCTGCGCTTCTAGGTCTATTGATAAATCAAAGGGTTGCCCCATATAACTGAAATTAACACACGCATTATCAACAGATGAGCTGTTCAACCTAAAATGATTGGGGATAAAACGCCCCAAGTGAGTCACGGTACCAGTGATAATATCGGTATCCAAATAAGTGCTAGTGTCTAGAACTGCCGCTAAACTGATGATTCCGACATTGTTCCATTTCATTGCATTGGTTTTAATACCGCCAGCAAAACCACTAAATGCGCCACCGGTTAATGTTGAGGCATCACCACCTACAGGACTTACTAGCGCATGGGTAACCGTCACATTAACAGGCGTTTCTTCTTGACCAAAATTAAGTGTTACCAGGTTATCGTTAATGTTGACACCACTGTCGGGCACACCATAGATGTTGTTTGCATCTTCACCTTCGACCCACTGGGCACCAAACACCTTCATATTAAAAGATTGCCCTGCCCTTGCGAACACGCCGCCAGTATTATCGGTCGCTGCTGGGTTACTATTATTAGTATCAGTCGCTATCCCTATTCCAAAAGGCCTCACAACAAAATTTTCGCTACTACCTAACATTTCGGCCACTTCGCCTTCCACTAAGGTAACCAGTTTTTTGGCATGAAGTTTAACCTTCCCTGCATCGGGATATTGCATCACTATGGTGGCTTTTGAATCCGCCCCAAACAGCAGCGAGTGTTCGCCATAATTAGGGTACTTGGTCAATTCGTACGTAGCCCCGCCATTGGTCAAGGTAAAGTCATTCTCGTTATTTGGCGATTCAATACAACTGTCTGGGTTTACACATTGATGCGACAGCTGTACAGGGACAGTGGTATTGTCAGCAAATACCTTTGCACAAGCACCCGTTATAGGATCGGTTTGCACTGCCTGTATGACAATTGTTTTTGCGTTATAACCCACGTCAGATGGCTTACCAGACAGTTGTGTTGGTATCTCTTGAGTGCCATTTGTGTCGTTCAAGAAGATAAATCCACTGTCTTTAGTCTCGTAGTTACAACCTTCAGGGTCTACCCCTTGATTTTCGTAGCAAACCAAAGGTGCAACCGGCACCGAAGCTGTTTTACTCAGCGTTACCGTTGTGACAGAAGACTCAGCTAGAACCAATTCAATAGTGCCAGTGTCGAAAGACAAATTAGAATCAATGGAGTTGCCATTGGTGATAGACGCATGAAGGGTTAAAGACACATCATTTTCATACAAAGTATCGCAAGCAGCATTCGCACAAGCTTTTATGGTGATAGTTTCTGATTCGCAAGTCAGTGCATTGCCATCATAGTAGTAACGAAAATGGTCAAGGGTTTCGGTCACTTCAGTAATAATACCCACCGCATATTGGTCGTGTGCTTCGGCATTGGTCACCGAATCAAGGATCAGGTAAAAAGTACTCGGCGATCCGCCTGGCAAAGTAGGAATAGTAATTGTAGCGCTATCTGTACCGGCAGGAATGGTGATCGTGCCAGTTGTACTGGTATAGTCCGTGCCTGCTGTAGCTGTACCATCAAGTGTCGAATAGGTGATAACCACAGACAAAACATTATTGGGCACACTGATATTAAACACCATATTGTTGCCCACTGAAGTGGTTGCATCAGACAAGTCCAAAAGAGCAGCATTGGCTGGCAAAGCGACATTGTTGGCTCCCTCGGTTGCAGGCTCTGAATTACCCGGTGGAGTATCCCAGTCACCATTGGCGTCAGGTAAACGGCGGGTACGCCGGGTTGAACTGCCTGACGTTGCTGTGCTATCCCTAGGCGTAGTACAGGCTGGGCTTAGTACGCTATTGCCATTAACAGACACATAATCGATGGTAAAGCCAAAAGCGTCGATAAGCCAAACTTCGAATCCACCATTCCAATCAATCGTACCTGAATAAGCACCTCCGCCCATGATCAAGTATGAATCTGTTTTTGAAAAGTTCGATACGTGGGTCCACAAGCACACGTTGGTGCAAACATACACCGCCCAACTGTTGTAAATCGAGCTATCGATTGAAGAATCAATTAGCCTTAGTTCAACAAAATCAGCGCTGCTGGGTTTCCAGTTATGATTGGTACTGACTTCGTTAATTGCCGCCTGATGCATATAAGCTGAACATTGGGCGTAGCTCACACCGCTAAAAAACACGCAACACAATAACAATGTCCAATATTGGACAAAAACAGTTTTTAAAGTGCGCTTTTGGTGCTGGCGCAAAATGTTTGTATTGGATGTTGGCGATAACTTCATAGCTTAAGTTTAGCCTTTTATTAATTGCGTTTGAGCACTATCGCTCTCGGCCTTCAACCGCGATTGTTCTGACGGTTTTAAAATCTCCAGCTTCGCAAGTTGCGGTACTCTCAACCCGGTAGTGGGTATAGTTATAGAAAAAGGTGGCGTTATTAATAGTAAACCGAGTGATAACCACCGCAACATTGCAACCATGAAATGCCTCAGTAGCGGATAAATCTAAGTTAAGCGTGGCAGTGCCATTGGCAGGTTCTGTTGTATCAAAATTTAACGGCGTTTGACCATTAGTATAAAATATTTTTTGCAATGCCCGCTCAGCTCCGCTGTTCGCTGCACTTAATGACCGAGTGCCATAGACTTCATACGCGACTGAGTCACCAGCATCGGTGAGAATTTCCTGCAAGGTAACCGCTAAAAACACCATAACGGTAATTACAAATAAGGCGACAACCAACATGCTGCCACATTGATGTTTGCGGTTAATCGGCTGTAAACGCCGCTTAAGGATTATTTGATTGCTATTATGGAACATTAACTAAATGCACCTCGCGATGAAAATCAACCTGCTCGTCATTACGAGCAATCTCAAAGGTGAACTGAAACACCGCATTGGTCACCAAGGTGGCCGACGAATAATTAAATGGCAGTGAAGCAGAACCATAAGAAGGTGTATATGTCTTTAGGTTTTCAGCCATCAATACGGCAGTCATTCCCGTTGATTTCGTTTGCAGGGTCGTTGTTGGAGGAGCTTGTTGAGCGCTGGTTAACGGCCAATAATCGCCATAACGGTACAGTTGACCAGTAAGCGAATTTGCACAGTAACTGACAGCATATTGTACAAGGTAATAACGTTGTGTGGGTGAATCAGCATCAAATCGAACCGCTTTGTCCAACGTCAAATTTTGCGAAGTAGTGCCCACGATTGGCGCTGAATCAAAGCTAAATACATTGCCGCTGAGCGCTTCGAATGGATCTGAGCCATATACGTCATTTGATGTCAGTGGATAAACGGCAATTTTGTCAACACTGATACCGCTGACAGCGTGCCTAACCACATGCAATATTTTGGTCGCCTCTTCAGGTAATACCGGCACATTTACATAAGTAGAACTGGCTTGTATTGGCACAAATTCAACGCACTGTACGGTGCCAGCCGCATTGGTTGTTACTCGAACACTATTGGGTAGAGCTTCGCGAATTTCACGCGTCAATCGTTCCATGGCAAACCGGGTTTGGCTGAGCGCTTGCTCACGGCCCACCACATCAACATACAAATTGGCGCCTAACCCCAAAAAATTACTGAACCCTACCCCAACAACACCCAGCAACACGACCACCACTATCATCTCTATCAGGGTGAACCCTTTAGTCAATACTTTTCCCACTGGGGTAAACATTAGAAATTAGCCTTGTAAGCAGCAAACTTAAATACCTGCCCGCCGGGTGTGGTTATGGTGATATCAATGCGTTTGGCAGAAGTGTTGCTGTCGTATATATTATTGTAATCTCCATCATAATTAACCGTCACAGTAAAAATAAAACCACTGTATAGCGCATTGTAATTACTGCCGTCAGCAAGCTGAGCCATATCTTGGTTATAATCATCATAATCATCTACATCATCAAAATCGCTGGCAGTGGTTTCACCTGGCTCTTTGCCCAGAGAACCTGCTGCTGTGCACGTGGTGCCGAACTCGCCACAACGTGTGCCCGATGCTAAGTCGGTATTTTCATCATATGCTTTACCGGTGATTTCATTAAGCAGTGATTGACCCAGCTCTGCTGCCCTAACTTGAAATATTGGGTCGGTGCTGCGCTGTGCGAGGGGGAAAAGTACAGATGTCATCGCCGTCATTGAAATGGCCATGATCACAATACCTGCAATAATTTCAACTAGGGTAAAACCGCTTTGAGGATTTAGTCGCTTAGCATGCATGCACATAACCCTCAGATTCAATGCAAAGTGATACTGCATCTTCTCCCGTAATGTTCACAGTGCACAAACTGCCTGGTGTACAGTTACCGCCCGATGGCCTGCCGCTAGTGTCAAACTGGATTTGTGGTGTTGTATCACCACCAATACTGACCGACGCACCATCACCATAGCTTGTTTTGCTACTAGCAAGTGTGTAAGTACTATCGCAGTCGTCGTTGGTTAGTGTGGTGTATATGCCATAATCTACGCTGGTAACTTGAACGGCATAACAGACACTTCGGTCATTCATGGCTCTGAGTTGTGCCAAACGCAATTCGCTGATGAGTTGGTCACGCACGGCAACCGAAGAGAATTCATTTTTGGTTAATAATTTGGGGGCTGCGCTAACGGCCAAAATGCCAATAACAACAATGACGACAATCAACTCGATTAAGGTAAACCCGTTTTGTTTACTCATAAATAGTTTACCTCGACACAAACAAAAAAGGGGCTTATAGCCCCTTTAATTTACAGATTTAGTTTATGCGCAATTGGTTAATACAATTGTCGCTTTGGTATCAGCGTCAGCTGCTTCCGTATAGACCAAATGACAAACGGCTTCAAGATCAGTAACAACAATAGGATCACTCGGAGTGACTTCCGAAGTTTGCGCTATCGTAACCTTTTTCGTACCAAGGAAATATATAAAATCTTTAGTCGCAGTTTCCGCCCCATCAATACCCGCGCCAGTAATAATACCAGTTGCGAGTGCATCAGGGTAACCGTAAACCATAGTAACGCCGCCGATAGCAGTCGAAGCGGCCACTTTTTCTTTACCATTAACAACAGCCTTGGCGTTAGCCATGTTCATACTGCCACGAATACTACCTTGAATACCTTCTAAGGCACCTTTAGTGGCATCGCCAGCAAAGCTCATAAACTTAGGCGCAGCGGTTACAGCCAAAATACCCAAGATAACAATAACCACGATTAATTCGATTAGGGTAAAACCCTGTTGCTTATTTCTGTTCATCATACGACACGCTCCACTTTAAAGTATATTTGATTGATCTGCACTTCGTGTTATATCAGACCATTGTTAAATTTATATTGGTTAACTCATTGATTGCATTTTGGGCTAAACACCAAATACAATCACTTTTCCATTTGAAGGAGCATAATAAAACCCCTGACCCTCACTCACCGTTGGCGATCCCACATTACCTGTTGTTTTGTTCAACGAATCCATCAAGTGAAAAATACAGCTTGATTGTCCGCTAACATTGGCCAGTGATACAAAATACCTATTGGTGATTTCTGTACTGATGGCTGTTGACGAAGGTGAATTTTGTAAAATATTATCAAAAGTCAATTCACAATTAGCAACCGTAGGT
>CALKGI010000264.1 GCA_938085045.1 uncultured Alteromonadaceae bacterium | reverse complement strand
AATACATCGCGGTTGGTCGCGTTGTCATCAACTACTAATATTGGTATGCCTTTAATGTCGACCGTGGGTAAAACGGCCTCAGATTTATCACTGGCCTGAAGTTGTATGTTAAATTCAAAACAGCTGCCTTTGCCGGGTTGGCTGGTGGCGCTTACGTTACCATTCATTAGCTGACACAGTTGTTTAACTATCGCTAACCCCAGCCCTGTGCCACCGTATTCGCGGGTTGTTGACGCATCAACCTGAGTAAACGAGTCAAATAACAAGTCCATTTTTTGTGGTGCTATACCTATGCCCGTATCGGTGACGCTGCACTTGAAACTTAAGTAGTCATTGTCTAGTGCATTGAGTTGGGCGCAAATTGCAATTTCGCCTTGAGCCGTAAACTTTAAGGCATTGCCTGCTAGGTTGGTCAAAATTTGGCGTAGACGACCCGGGTCGCCCTTGACCATCGATTGCTTCACTCCACTGACATCCAGCACCAACTCCAGTCCTTTTTCTTGGGCGTGATGGGCGATGGATTCGGCAAATTCGCCCAATTGGCTGCACAGGTTGTATTCAATAACCTCAAGTTCGAGTTTGCCAGCCTCGACTTTTGAAAAATCCAAAATATCATTGATGATGATCAATAAAGACTCAGCACTGGTGCGGGCCAAAGAAGCGTGGTGTTGTTGTACAGCGTCTAAATTACTGCGCTGTAATAACCCCAACATGCCTAACACACCGTTCATTGGGGTGCGAATCTCATGACTCATACTGGCTAAAAATTCAGATTTGTAACGTGCGGCATTCTCGGCACTTTCTTTGGCTTCAATTAGCGCCTGTTCGGTTTGTTTGGTCACGGTAATGTCGCGATAATTCCAAACTCGGCCCGCAGGTTTTGCGGCAACAATCATCGGCCGTGATGAACGCTCAAAAACTCGTCCATCTTTAAATTCTAGGGTGTCAAATGACTCTGTAGTGGGGTCTGCGTAGAGGTTTTTAAGACTGTCGAGAAATGGTTGGGGTTCAACGAGTTGTTCTAGCATGTGCTCGGTTAATTCTTTTTCATCGTTGCTGTCAACCAATGCTTCGGTGACACACCACATCTGGGCAAAACGACTGTTGGCATGAATTGCCTCTCCGTGCTCACTGGTCACCAGTATGCCGTTGTCGGTAGATTCTAAAATGGCTTCTAATACCGACAGGGTTTTGCTTTTCTCGGCCTCAATCTGCCGTTGTTCGCTGATATCTCGAATAATGCCGGTAAATATCACGCCAGAGGTCGTGTTTACGCGAGATACAGCCAAATGCATGGCAAATAATGATCGGTCTTTTCTTTGACCAATTAATTCCCGGCCTATGCCAAGGATTTTACTTTTGTGGGTGCTAAGGTAATTTTTTAAAAATTTGTCGTGTTGGTCAGCATCCGATTGTGGCATCAGTTTATTGACCCGTTGACCGATGATTTCGCTTTGAGTAAAACCAAACATATTCTCGGCGGCGCTATTAAAAGAAACAATGGTGCCTTTAGCGTTGATGGTGACTATGGCATCGGCTGCGCTACTGAGTATGGCTTCGAGTTTGTTAGATGTTTCTTGGGTTATCATTGCCGAACGGTTTTGTGCTTCTAGCGCATTGTTAATACGTAGCAGTAAATTGTGAAAACTGCGGGCCAGTACGCCAATTTCATCCCCTGAGCGAGTCGGTAATGGCGGTAATTTACCGCTGTGTTCGTATTCTTGTACCGCGTTGGTCATTTGGGTTAGGGGTTGTGCTACGCGCCTTGAGGCTAATACCGACAGTGCTAGGGCAATAAAGGCCAACGACATGCCAATCAATAAACTGCGGTAACGGAATGTTTGCAAAGCGGCATTTATGCCTTTATTCGGAGGTTGCAGCAACAAGATTAATGGGTTGTTGCTGCCATATTTGTTCAGCTGAATTATCCTGAAATAGGCAGCACCGAATTCGCCTTTGTCGTCGGTTAATTGGTTAAACCCTATCGCTTGTATCTTTTCAGTAACAGCGCTGTCCAGAGAAGGAAAGGTTTGTTGTAACAGGTGGCGCTTACCGAGGTCAAAACCAAAGGTAAATCGGTTGTTTGGGTGATATAGGTAATCGCCATGTTGATTGGCCAAATACATATTTAACTGTGCCAATTGGGTTGACCTTAGCTGTTTGATAAACCCGGCAAAATCGACATCAATCAATACAACACCAAAGGCTTCGCCATTGGCCGGATTGTAGATGGGCGTGGCAACATGTATGACAGGTTGATGAGGGATGGAGATTTTATTACGTTCGTGAAGTAATTCTACCGGAGAAAAATAAATTTGACCCGGGCTTAGGGCTATTGCAGCTTTGAGGTGGTCGGAATAATGCAGGTTTTTACGAATTGATTCTGGCAGTATTTGTACGCCTCCGACATTTCTCACCACTGTAACTAACTCACTTGCATGACCTTGCAAACCGATATAGCTGATTTTTAGATAGTTACTTTTGCTTTTGAGCATTTCACTGAAAATTTGTTCTAATCGAGCCTGCCACAATTGGTAGTCAACTGCGTCTTTAAGATTGTTTGCTTTGATAAGGCCTTGGATAGGCGGAGTACGACTAACAAACAGTACGTCACTTGAAGACTGTTGATACAATTGTGCCAGCAGCGGTTCGACCAATTCACTTTGAATTCTCAAGTCTTCGACTTCTTGTTTGAGTAAGAGTTGGCGGCTTTCAAAATAAAAACTGAAGCTGACTAGGCCCGCCACCGTTACCGACAACAAAAAAGTGGCCATTGGCAAGGCAATCCCCAAAGGGCGGCTGGCTTTACCGACTTTTAATGCTGCTTTGTTTTCTAGACTAGATGCCCAAGGCGCAGCGTTTTGTAGAGGTAAATCGGTTATTACTGCCTGTTTAAAGGTGGCATATTTGGCAAAATCAATCAAAATCCCGCCCAAAATACAACTATAGGCCAGCAACTTTAGGAGGTGGGCGATGTTGAAGTGGTGGTCGAATAGGGCGGTGGAACCAAAAGCCATGTGCAGTTGGCTGGTTATCTGCGGAAAAATACTCAGTAGCAAAGCCACTTTTATGACGCTGTGTTCTTGTTTTAGCCAAACCCAAATCAAAGTTCCACCAAAAATAAACAAAGCCAGTGGCAATACATCAAAAGGCCTGGTAATGGCACTTTGTGGATACATGGTTTGTGGCAAAGAATCACTGACAGCGGCCAGATAAACGGTGATGTAGGCCAGTGTAAAAAACAACACGCTGATGCCCACCAATGTGGGCAGGCTGTTTAATTCATCGCGTTTTCTATTCACCTGATATTGATCAAGATCTTTAGATTGCTGAGAAATCCAGATAATGATGCCAACACCAATGATCATAATGCTACCGTTAAAAATGCGCGATAGTGCCCAAGTAAAGGGGATAAAGTTAGAATTTGGCGCGTTAGCTTCGATAACTCGGGTGGCGGCAAGGGTATGAAAGGCATCCATAAACCCGGCGCATAATAAGGCAACGCCTATGATTGGAATGGTGATATCACGGCACAGTTTATAGTGTATAAAGGTGGCCAATGCGCCAATGACCGCCACACTGACCCCAGACCATTCGAGCAGGGCATGATGCAAAGCACCTAAGTTGCTCAATGGCCCGGCTGTTAACGCCGTACTGATTGAACTGAAGTTAACGTTCAGTATTGTTAAAAAGTAGGGAAGTACACATAAAAAAAGCATCAACCCAGTCCATTTCTGTTGGGTTGTGAGCCGTAGTTTGTTTAGTTGTGTATCTTGCGCCATTATCGGTTTTTCCGCTGCTTATTAGACCTTTAAGTATCAACTAAAGCGTAGCCTATAATGCGCGTGCGGGTAGAAAAAACCGTTAAAATTCAACAATCCAAAGAGGTATGCAAATCTTTCAATATGCCGTTTTTAATGTCGTAAATCCAGCCGTGTACGGTCAAGTCTTGGTTGTCTCTCCAAGCGGCCTGAACTATGGTGGTATTGCGGACGTTTTCTACCTGTTCTAATACATTCAATTCACACAAACGGTCGAATTTGTCTGTAGGGCTTAGGCCCGCCAATTCTTTGCGATTGAGGCGACGGACGTCTTTAATGTGCATTAGCCAATTGTCAATCAAGCCAAATTGACGCTCTTCCATAGCAGCCTTAATACCGCCACAGCCATAATGGCCACAAACAACGATGTGTTTGACTTTTAGTACTTCTACAGCAAATTGGATAACCGACAGGCAATTTAAGTCGGTATGTACCACTACGTTTGCGATATTGCGATGAACAAACACTTCACCGGGGGGCAAATCAACAATTTGGTTGGCGGCAACCCGGCTATCAGAGCAACCAATCCACAAGATTTCTGGTGCTTGTTGTTTGCTCAATGTGGCAAAGTACTCAGGATCATCAGCTTTGGTTGCTTTTGCCCAAGCCTGATTTTTGTCAAATAAATGATGTAGTGTTTTCAAAGTAAGCCCGCTCTTTAACAGTTTTACGCTTTTTACCAAAACATTGTATTGCTCGTCAAGTCTATCGCACCATATTGGTTAACTAATCGTTTAAAAAAACAACAATTGATTGACAACTGCCGATTTGTCGGTATATTACAGGCCTTACTTCTTAGCGCATTGAGATATACTTAAGTAAATGGAGAGATTGATAGATGAGCAACAACAGTAAAGTTTTGGCTTTAAGTGGATTAATATTGGCATCATTATCTTTTGGTTCATTGGCAGCAGACAAAGCGCAAGTAGTGCAAACAACCCAAACCACTGAAGTTAAAGAAGTTAACACTGTATCAACTTTAAAAATGCCCCAAGTCATGCATTTTCAAACTTTGGCCGGTATGCAGGCATTGCAATATAACTTGCAACGTCGCCACATAGATTTACGCAACGGCAGTTTATTAGCCGAAGAAGACAAAAAAACCGATGACCGAACCGTGCAAATCACTATCAATGAAAGTAACGAAAGCAACGCAGACGACGTTGAGTAAATATTGTTGTTAACGGGTTAGCCATCGGCTGACCCGTTTCATTCCATCCCCCCTTGTTATTTAAATCTACATTCACACCTAGTTACATCTAGTCAAATCGACATCCTTATTTGCTCCTCATTTAATCTGCTGAACAATTTGCTACAACCTGATACTATCTTTAGCTTGTAAGTTACTGAAAGATAATGGTTTTAGGTAATGGGGAATAGAAAATTGGCAATACCAAATCACGTTGGCATTATCATGGATGGCAATGGTCGTTGGGCAATTGGGCGTGACTTAGCGCGCAAAGAAGGCCATAAAAAGGGTGCCAGCACTTGCATGGATATCATTCATACCGCTATCGATCAGCAAGTTAAGGTATTGTCTCTCTACGCTTTTTCAACCGAAAACTGGACTAGGCCCGATGATGAAGTGTCGAGCATCATCAGTTTGCTCGACCTTTACCTGCAAACTGAAATTCTGGCTTTTTTAAAACGCGGGGTAAAGTTTGTGTTGCTTGGTGACACAAATAAGCTGTCGGCCAAAACCCGTTTTTGGGTTAAAAACGCCGAAAAACTGTCAGCCAAAAACAAAGGCATGAAGTTACAGTTAGCGGTCAATTATGGCGGCAAAGACGATATCATTCGTGGTATCAAAGCATTGGCAGCCAAAGATTATGACTTTAACCAAATTAACGAACAAGATCTTGAGTTGATACTCGATGGCGGCGATTCTCCGCCAGTTGATTTGATGATCCGCACCAGCGGTGAAAAACGGCTGAGTAACTTTATGATTTGGCAATGTGCATATGCAGAATTTTATTTCACCGACACCCTGTGGCCTGATTTTACTCAAGCGGCCTTTATAGAGGCATTAAATGTTTATGGTCAACGTGACCGGCGCTTTGGCGACAGCGAAGAGGTAACAGCATGACCAATCAAAAGCGTTACTTGTGCTCAGCATTGTTGGCCATTATTGTGTTGCCCTTGTTCGGCAGTTATTTGAAATGGGGTGGATTGCCGCCGGGGTTTGGTTTGTTGCCGAGCAAAGTCATGGACCCCCCGGGTTTTGATTTAACCATGTTCATTGTGCTTACCCTAACGGCAATTTCCATTTGGTCTTTTGTCTTTTTTCCCAAACTCTTTGGTTTTAAACCACCCGTACAAGAACCTGATGCGCCCATGTTAAACAAAAGCACCTTGCCAATTTGGTTTTGGTTAGGTGGCCTTGTAGGTGGTTTGAGCTGGATAGTAATGTGGGGCCAGTTTGAATGGTTGGGTGATGCTCGCTACCTGATGTTTGTGCCGTTGTGGTGGGGTTACATTTTCTTTTTAGATGGTTTGGTTTATTACCGCAATAATGGTATTTCGTTTGTATCTAGCAAACCCAAGCTGTTATTAATCTGCACGGGGCTGTCAATTCCTGGCTGGTATTACTTTGAATACCTTAACTTTTTTGTGCTGCAAAACTGGTATTACCCCTATCTAGATTTACTGCCTTCACCTTTCACCTATTTTTGGTCGGCTATTACTTTTAGCACCGTTTGGCCCTCGGTGTTTATTTGGTACCAACTACTGGCAACCTTCAAACCGATGAGACTGGCTTATAGTAATGGTCCGGTGATAAACCTCAGTAAATCTGCGATAAAGGGGATTTTGCTCAGTGGTTTAACCATGGCCGTGATCACCAGCATTTGGTATGACCTGTTTTTTTGGATGATTTGGCTCGGTCCTTTGTTGGTAATGGCAGCTACATTAGCGTTATTGGGCGTTTGGACACCGTTCAAACCCATCAGGCAGGGCAATTGGAACCCAATGATGATGATGGCTATCGCCACGCTGTTTAACAGTTTAACGTGGGAGATGTGGAATTACTGGAGCGCGCCCAATAATCCTAACTTTTGGCATTATGACTTGCCTTATGTACACGAGTTTTTGATTTTTGAAATGCCGATACTGGGTTTTAGCGGTTATCTGTTTTTTGGTCCGGTGTGTTGGGTATTTTGGATCATGTGCGGTAGGCTGCTGGGCTTTTCAACAGCCTTGAGCTTATCAAAAGACTTGAGCCTATCAACAGCAAAAGACTTGAGCCTATCAAAAGTGCAGAGCCAAAATGACCACTAACGCTATCCTGTTCGATTTTGACGGCACCTTGGCCGACACCATTGCGATTAACCATCTAATCATGAATAAGCTGTCGAAAAAGTATAAGTTTCGGCAGTTGTCACATGATGATATTAAGAAACTCAAAGAATTGCCTGCCAAACAAATACTGGCTTATATGGGCATTGCCAAATACAAAGTGCCTTTTGTTATGGCAGCCGGAAAGCTCGCGCTCAAAGAGCATATGGATGACATACCTTTGTCAGGGCAATTAAACGCGTCGCTTAATAAATGGTCGGTAGCATATAAAATGGGCGTAGTGAGTACTAACTCTGGTAAAAATATTCAACGCTTTTTAACTAACCACGAATTAGAATGCATAGACTTTGTTTATGCCGATGCGAGGTTATCGGGCAAAGCGCGGCTAATAAAAAGAGCGATTAAAAAGCAAAGGCTGAACAAAGCTAAAACACTGTATATCGGTGATGAAATTAGAGATATCAAAGCCGCTCGTGATGCTGGGGTTGCGATTATTGCGGTGTGTTGGGGATATAACAGCAAAGCGGCGTTGCAAGCTCATCAACCGGATTATCTGGTCGAAAGTGTTGATGAGCTTGAAAGCGCCGTTGCCGCATTTTTTAGTTAGGTTTATTTTTGCTTTAACAGCAAAGCAGCCTAATTAAAAATCCATATTAAACCCTAAGCTGATGCGCCGACCAATATTGTCGGTGTACAAAAACTCATTTTCATTTGAATCGTTCAAATGACGTAGGTTTAAATACACCTTAGCTTTTGGTGTTAGCCGGTAGGCCATTTTAAAATTGTAAATGACTTTGGCTTTAATCGAGTCATCATCAATCACATGGGTCATGTTATGGCTGTCGTAGGCATAAACGTTAAGGTTGAAATTCCATTGCTTAAGGGTGTAGTTAACGATAAAACCACCGTAATACGTTGGTGTTGCACTCTCGTCAAGGTCTACCAAGTTCTGTGGCGGTAAACCTTCTGGTGGTCCTGGTGGTGGCCCACCCGGCGGTGGTCCTCCGTCTGGTGCATCGCCAACCGGTGGAGATTCAGGTTGTTGAATGTGATCTTTGACTTTGGTATCGGTGAACGTTACAAAGGCCTTGAAATACGCACTGTCGCCAATCAATTGGTTATAACTTAAGGTTAGCCCTAACAATGTCGGTGTCACGGGTAAGTTGGCATATTGCCCTGTGGTGCGAAAGTACTCGCCATCAGGTCCGGCAAATAATAGCTGCACATCACTGTAATCTTGATTCTTGGCTTGGAATATTTCCGCTTCAAATTGCTTATCTTCAGCCAAATTGTAACGCACACCCAGCTCTATCGTTTCGGTTGTTAATGGGTCGAGTGTTTGCGACCCTTTCAACTCAAATAGCAAACCATTTGGGGTTGTAAAGGCGCTGTCTTGAAAGATATCTAACATAAAAGGTGCCCGATGAGAGCGGCCATAGTTGAAGCGATAATGAAGGTTTTCGCTGGCGGTATAACCAACCGACAACTGGCTGGATATCTCGGTATTATCTGGCGTACTGTATTGGTCAGCCCGTACAGCGCCGATAATTCGCCATTGTTCGTCGGGTCGGTATTCAGCACGCACAGACACCGCTTTGGTGGTGATCTCCTGCTCGCCGTTGATGAATAGAGCATCATAAGTCGCATTGCGATAACTGATGCCAGGACGCACGCTAAACGAATCACTGATTTGATGGTCGTATTCTAAGTTGAAATCAAGCGTGGTGAAATCCCAGTTCCAGCCGGGCACACCCAAGGCCTCTTGATCGCCGGTTAAATAGCTCAGTTGCCCCGTAAGGTTTTGCCCCGCTGCGGTAACATCAATAAAGTGAGTATCTGAGTCGGCCGTGTTAAGCGTGGTCACCCCATTTTCAAAATAGGCTTTTTGTACTCTAGATTGCTCGGCGCCTGCAATAACGCCAAAATCCCAGTCGGCGCTGGGTTTAACGTCAAACGCTAAAGTGGCCGATTCAATGTCTTGAGCTAACTCTTGGTCGGGGAAGCGAACCGCATTGAGTGGCGCGGGTAGGCGGGTATCAAACTCAACCAAATCAAGACCGTTGTCGACTGTTTTGCCTTCAACAAGTGAATAATAGCTCGTTTCATCACGGCCCCTTAATCGCTTATTGTAAGTACCTTGCCAAGACCAAGTATCAGCTTGATAGCGGGCGATTATCGACGCCAGTCGCGTACTGTTGTTGCCTGCTTCAATATTGGTATTAACTTCAAGGCCATCTTTTTGCGGATTCTTGCTAATGATGTGAATAACCCCTGACACGGCATTGGGTCCATATAATGGTGAAGAAGGGCCTCGAACAACCTCAATTCGTTCAACATTGTCTAATGATATCGGTAATGTTTCCCAAAAGGTTCCGCCTGCAAAGTAGTTGTAGACTATGCGGTAATCAATCATCACCAGAGTCAACGTATTGGCCAAAAAGGGCAATAATGAATCGGGCGGTACATTATCAAAACCACGAACATGTACGTCGAAATTACCAGCTGTTTGCTCTTTGACGATAACGCCCGGTAGTAATCTCAAAGCTTCACCCCAAGATGTTGCCCCAGCATTTTGTATTTCTGTGCTGGTCACTGCTGAAACCGACAGTGGGGCTTCAAAGGGACGTTCGGCTTTTTTCGAGGCGCTGACGATTTCGATGTTAAGTAAGTCTTTTAGTGAAAGGTCAAACATAATATCGTCGTCATCGGATTGACTGTCGGCGCTGGCGGCACCGGCACAAAGGCTTAAAACTGCGAAGAGTAGTTTATTCAATTGCAACTCCCTAATAACTAAGGTTGTGAAAATAAGTTAAACCATTAGAAAAAGTATAGATAGGAAGTGGGTTAGAACAACTTTTTTGATTAAAAAATAATCTCTTGTTGTTCCTTGCCCTTGATTGTAAGGGACTTAGTTACCAAAAGTGATGTTTGGTAAGTTTGTTGCTTCATTATAAAAACTATTCCTTAGTGCCCAAATAAAAACAACGTTTGATAAACCCATCAACAAGGTTATGTGGTTGATGGGTTTAAATCAGTCTTAGCATTCTTCGCTGTAAACTTGCAGTCTACGTACGCAAAGCTTTTCACACTTGGGACCGGTGATCTGTTCACCAGTGTCTAAAGAAAATACCGAATGATGCAGCGGACAGGTAATAGTCCGACTGTTTTCATTGATGACACCATGGTCCATTCGTCCGCCGCGATGCGGGCAGTGACGGGCAATTTTAAAATGCTCTCCCAATACTTTTACCTCAAAAGTACTGCCATCACCATAGTGGTTACTCATGCCACCTCCTTAACTTCTAGCGTTGGTTCGTGATGGCTCAAAGTACTTTGCCGCGCCTTGGTAACTGCCGCTTCAAACGCGCCATTGGTGATTTCGCTTGCCAGTAATATGCCGTGCCAAGCTTTGGTCACATCTAAACATTGGGTTCTACTCATGGTTCTAAGTAGCGCCAGCCCTTCTTTGGCGTGAAACTCATCAATATGAATGTGTTCACTGTAATAACGCGAGGCCTTAATGTCTAATCGCTCACATGCATCGACATAACAGCCAAATACAGTTGGGATCACAGTCTCTAAATAGGTTAGTGCACCAGCAAAATACGATGGACAGTCAGCGCGTAAAGTTAACCAATGAAAGACATTGAGAAACTCAAAGCTGGCATCACCAGTCAAGTCAAAATAAAACTGGTCGTCAGTCGACATCGACAATTCTTTAAGCAAATCAATGTAAATATGCGAATGGGTTAACTTATAGTTACCTGAACCAAACTCATCAATCAAAATCTTGAGCATTGGCATCTGCGCTTCTAATGGCAACCTTGGCATAATGTAATAAAACACCTGCGCCTCGGTTAAGCCGTCAATGGCAAATTCTTGCACCAGTATTTTGAACTCTGCTGCGCTCATCTGCCCAGCAACATACTTTGAGCTGTCAGGTTCTGTGGCCAATTCATCGACCACAAAACCCTTGAACTGACGATTCAATTCATTCAAGTTGAGCGGCGAGGTGGTTGTCATCGCATATTTATCCAACTTGCTTTGGATCCAAGCGGCTTCAAACTGCATTGCCGTTTCATTTTGGCAAGCTGGTTGCTGTAGTTTCTTTCGATTATGCAGGTACAGCTGCTTTTGCATCGTCATTTGCAGACTCCTCTTGAGGCTGGTCGGCAACCACGAAAGGGCTGCTGATCACGCCTTGTTCAAACAATGATGCTTTCACATATTTATACCAATCATCTTCAAGTAAACCGTACTGTTCACACAAGGTGTTTATGTTGCTTTGACGAGGATTTAATTCACCGGCTTTCGTCGCTTGATAACAAACCTCTGGCATCAAATTAGACAAAGAAACGATATTGCCGCAAGGGTGCAGATTGGCGACCATTCGGTCTTCCCAGCCGTTATAAATGCTAACGCCTTTTTCACCTAATGTGGCAACATTTTCACCAACACTGGTGTCAGGGCCAGAGTCTTTAATACCAACGACTTTAGGCATGTCTGCTATTGTCAATAACGTTTCAAGCGACATGTTATTGTTAGACAATGCCGTTTCATGATATATCCAAATTGGTAAAGTGGTTTGCTGGTGAATCGTTTCAAAATGGCTCAGCATTTGTGCTTGAGTTACCGACTCGCCAAACTCAGTGGTCACCATAATGCCATCAGCACCCAAAGATTGGGCGAACAAAGCATATTCAAGCACTTGTGCGGTGGTGGCTTTTTCGATGCCAACAACCACTTTTAAGCCATCAGCTTTGTTGATGCTGTAACGCACCATGTCTTGCCATTGTTGTTGATTTAAACACCAACCTTCACCAGAGGTTAAACAAGGTAAAAAACCTTCGGCAAACGGGCGGATGCGTTCAATAATGTTAGCCACGCTGCTTTCACAAACTGCAAAGTCTTGATTAAAAGGGGTTACCACTGGCACTAAAATGTTTTCACTGTACTGCTGATTGTGCTGGTCATTGTGCATAATTTAAATTCTCATCACTAATTCTTAATACTATCGATTGTTCATATAGGTCTTGCATTGCCGTCTCGAATTGACCGTTTTCATCGTCAAATCGGCCAATGTGCGCCCTTAAACTGGTTTGGTTGTTCAAGGCACTGTCATGGGTATATAAAATACCATCATGGTTGAGCACCTGAGCCATCATTAAAGCATTGCCATAGGGTAAGCCTTGCAACCTGACGTCTTCATTGGCCCGGGCACAATCTTGCTGAGTGAACGGGGTTCTTACAATATCCATTTCAGTATGTAAGCAATCCATAAAGGGATAATACAAGTCCTGCTCTTGCCTTGAATATTGCCAAATCACATCATCGCAAAGGCCCACTTGCTCAAGGGCCATATTGACTTGTTGATGATAACGGCCAGCAAAAAAGTTGACACTGATGCAACGTAAACGCTCGTTCTGAGCATTCATGCCCAGAAAAGTCGTTGCATCAATAAACAGCTTATTATTTGTCGAGGTCATTTAGCGCCTCTTTAATTGCGTCAACAGAGCGGAATAAAACCTCACTGTCACGAGCTAGAGCCAAACGAATAAAACGTTGTCCTTTATCGGCGTTGTGCCAGTAAAAATATTTGCCAGACAAAACATAAACATTGTATTTAAGCAGGTGAGCATGTAACTCGTCAGCGGTAAGCGCTGGGTCGTTAATCTCAAACCAGGCAACACTACTTTCAATCATTGATTCAACAAAAGTGAGCTTGTCGCAATGGAGCACTTCGCGGGCGTAGTCGCGGTTTTTGTCTAACAAAGAACTCACAGAATTAAAGTTATCGGCAGCACTGTCTTGAATATAACGAGTAACGATGTTCAAGATAAATGGCGATACGTTTAACAGCACACTGGTAACAATCGGATAAACTTCATCATTGATGTCTTTACTACATAAAATAGAAGAGACTTTGGCATCTTGAATCGGCCAAGTTTTACCCGTATCTTCCATTGAAATGTAAGTTGCGCCAGCGTTTTCAAGGATTTCGTAAACGTCGTAACGTTTTTTGCCAGAGGCCAAAATAAACGCCGAGAAAGAGAAGTCCAAAATCAACAGTTTATTGTAATCATTACAAAAACGAACCACTTCTTCAAAAGCTTCTGAACCGTCGGCAAACAGGCTAAAACCGGTTGGATTGTTTGGATCAACCAAACAAATCGCATCTAACATGATGGCTTTTTCCATTAGGTTTTCGTAAATTTTTGAAGTGTCAAAAAACATCGATTCATCTAGTGGACTCATTGGTACTTGCATATGTCTCATCAAATCTGGCAAGTTGTCAAAACACGGTTCAATCAAACCCACGCGCATTTGCTTTTGCATTAAGTAGGTAGCAGTTATGTGCATGCCAACTGAGGCGGCATAGACAAGGTAAATATCTTCTTTACGTTTTAAAGCGGTGTGCTGGCCGTGAAAAGTGTAAAAAGTTTCAATGAAAGCCTGTTCACTTTGATATTGCGTTTGTCTTTCAGATTGATACCAAATGGCAGGCAAGTCAGCAACAATCTGTCGCTGCGTTGGGCTTTGGCTTTGATGAGTATGTGCATCCGCTAGGTTGAATTCCGTCTTCAACGCTTCTATTTCATGCTGAGTAATATCAGTTCTAGATTTAACTGACTCAAGTTGCTCATTAACTTCATTGGCAATTACTGTATCCACAATCTATCTCCATAACAATTTATTTTAGTAAACTTGATTACCCGCACTTTCTATCTGGGTATGCTCAAAAGCACGCAAATAATACTCAGATAATTCTCGGTATTCAAACGAAATGGCTATGCAAATTTGACATTCATTTTTGCAGGAAAGCTGAGCCTGTTGTCATCAAATGTTAGGCCAAAAATGCCAATTAAATACCTCATGTTACAACTCATTTGAATTGAAATACTTGGTAACAAAGAAGAGATTTATTTTGATGGTTAAAGGTACGAGATGAATGATGCCGAAGAACGAGAGAAGCCCAAATAAATGGGCTTTTGTTGTTTTAAATCAACTGTTTGGGGTTTTTATTTTGGCTTGATATCAGTGCTGGTTAGCCAGCAATGTTTTATCCAAGGCATTGATCAAATTCGCCTATTACATTACCTGCGCGAATGACTTTACCATGCCATTGATAGATTTGTCTGAACGCTTTGGCTTGCTCTGGATAGCGACGGCAAAAGTTGAATATTAATTCATCCCCGTGCTGCACTTTTATCGGGTTTTTAATCGGTAAATAGGCATGTTTCCAACTGTCTGACGTTGCTCTATCTTGGATGTTATCACCAGAGATATCCAAGACCTGTTCGTCGCTTAATTGAGCGATAAAATAAGCCTTAAAACCGGTAAATTCGCCAGCCTGTTGGATTATCGTCTTAAAGTGTTTGTCATAAACTGAGCTTTGTTGCCATTGGTCGTGATAACGCTGTATTAACATCGGGTCAGACAGATATGCCGATTTTGCAATAATGGTATCGTAATACAAATTGAATACATCAACCGTGCCTTTGTCTTCGAGCAGGCTATTGATGTCGTAATTGTCATTTAAGGTGGCAATAACTTTATTTTTAACATTGTGATGGGCGTCAGGGGCACATACCGGCACAATATACGAACTGGTTTCTAGGGGCAGTGCTACGCCGGTCGGTTTTAAAAATCGTTGATGGGCATCATATAAAATGGGCTGAAAATCTTCGTTGTCGCCGATGTTACCAATGATTTCAGAGATCAGCACATCGGCTTTTTCTGGCAATTCAACCTCATAAGAAGATTTATTAATAGGGATGAAACTATCGGCATAAGGGGTTTTGTTAATTAAATCGACAGCGACATTCAAAATATCGGCATTTAAATCAATCGCATAGACCTTTTTGGCCCCAGCTTGTAGCGCCCATTGGCTCAATATACCGGTGCCTGCGCCTAAATCAACGACCACATCACCGGGTTTTACCACGGCGTTAATCGCCGCTTTGTACGCCAACATTCGTATTTGGTCATTCAACATTAAATCATGAAATGATTGCTCCCAATCTAACAAGACTTCTGAAAAGGGCAACCAAGGTTGCTCAGTTTGATATTGGCTATTCATTTGTTCGTCCCTTGGTAAAAAAGTAGTTGGTAGTTAAAGCCATCATCAAAACTGGAGGTCTTGAGATGGCTTATTGTTGCAAGGCGGGATGATACTCATCTACTAAGCGCACTAACAAAATGCATGGGATATTAAAATCAAAAGCATTTTTACCACAGAGTTCGCAAAGAACACCGAGAAAAGAAAAACAGAACTTTTAAAGCTAAATAATTCAAAGTCTTAGTGCTTTAATATTGGTTTTCTCTGTGTCCACTGTAATCTCTGTGGTGAGCGTCTTTTAGTTAAAGTTTCATCCAGCCCCGCTGGTTAAGCGGTTTTGACCTTGTCATCAATAGCAAATGCGCCGTTGCCTGTAAAATAAACGGTAACCGCAGCAAAAGTTAAGAATAAAGGATATTCCCAACCGCCATTCTCGGCAGTAAACAACCAACCGTTTGGCCAGTGAACCCAAGTTGCACCAAGTAAAATTGGCACCAAAGCCAAAGCGAAGTACTTAGACTTAAAACCGACAATTAGCGCAATACCGGCCACAGCTTCAACGGCGAAGACCACATAAGCCAGAAACTCGGGTAAACCGATGGAACCAAAAAAACTGGCAGTGCCAGCCAAGGTAAAAACCACCATCTTTAAATATAAACTGTGCATTAGCATCACTATGCCTAAAGCTACCCGCATTAAAAACGTACCGTATTGTGCTTGATTGTTGTCGCTCATTTGTAAATCCTCTTGCTTAAAATTAAAGGCCCTCAGTGTAAGGGCAATAAGGTTTACAAAGCCTATGTAAAATTTGCAATTGGGGTTTGCAATTTTATGTCCCAGTTCAGTACTATAGAGCGCGTTTTGACTTTCTATTGTAATAATTGATAGTTGCCATAGATAGTTTCTATAGACAAGCGGCAGATGCTCAAACCAACACACGGTACAAATGAGTACTGAATGAGTACAAGAACAGGAGAAAAACCAAATGGATTCAATTAACTGGGGTGATTTAAAAGTCTTTATGGCCATTGCTCAAGAAAAGAGCTTGATGGGGGCAGCGCGTTGTTTGGGGGTAACCCACTCAACCGTTTTTCGCCGAATCAATGGTTTTGAAGCCGATGTAGGGACTAAATTATTTAAACGGGCCGCAGACGGTTTTGAACTGACCGAACAGGGCAAAGACATGCTGTTTTATGTGAATAATGTCTCAGACAATATCAACAGCATCGACAGGATGTTAACCAACAAAGATGACGAGTTGTGTGGCAATATTCAGCTGACCGCACCGCACAATTTAGCGTATCGTTATTTACCAAGTTATGTGTATGATTTTAATCAATCTTATCCTGATATTAACTTAGACATTATGGTCAGTAATGCCGATTATAACCTCAGCCGCTGCGAAGCGGATATTGCTATTAGAGCAACGGCTTCGCCACCAGAGCATTTGATTGGTTGGAAGTTGTTTTCGTTGCCTTGGGGGGTTTATGCCTCACAAAGTTACCTCGATGAGTGTGAAGCACCACAAACGGCGCAAGATTTGGCGCAGCACAAAATTGTTGCCTGCACCCCAGAACTGGCCAAATTACCGGCCTTTAAGTGGTTATACAATCAAATATCACAAGACAATATTATTGTTCGCTGCAACGATTTGGTGTCAATGGCGAGATTTACCATAGGAGGGCTTGGCCTGACCGTTTTGCCTGACGATCAGGCTTGCCCCGAGTTGACTCGTTTATTCTCTTTACCCAATAACATTTGCAGCGATATTTGGCTGTTAATGCACCCTGAGTTAAGAGAATGTAGTCGTTTACAGGTCTTTAAAAACCATCTTATAGAGGCTTTTCGTTCTGAGGAGACTTTTCAGCAATACGGTCAATTTGACTGAGCTTAACCGACCCTAGCGTCAAACAAATCGGCCAAATGGCTTTGTTTGTTTTTAACAAATTGATGTAATAACTCGCCATAATCATCACCAACGGCTTGTTGCACCGAGGTTCTGTTTTTCAGGGCCTCACGCCAAGCTTGCACGCGCGGGAAATCGTCGAAAATATGTAAGTCGACGAATTGCTCAAAAACATCAAAATATCTAAAAATTGGACCAAACGTCGCATCGATTAATTGAAATTCATCACCTGCAAAAAACTCATCGCCTTTTAATTGTTGCTCTAAAGCGGCAAATTTTTGTTTGAGCTGCGCGACTTTGTCATTTAAAACAGACTCATCGGGGGCGTTATACAGTCCGCCAATGGTGTTTAAAATAGATGAACCCAGCTCAATCCACGCGCGGTGGCGGGCTTTAACCAAAGGATCGCTATCGTGTAATGAAGCCGGTGTAATTTCATCAAGGTACTCAGTGATCACCGACGACTCAAATAAAACATGCTCACCGTCAACAACCAACAACGGCACTTTACCCGTAGGGGATAACGCTTTAAACCACTGGGGTTTATCAGCCAAATCAATATCTACCCGTTCAAAGGGGATGTTTTTTTCAGACAAAGTGATCACCGAGCGTTGCACGTAAGGGCAAAGTTTATGGCTGACCAACTTAAAATGCGGTAAAGGCATGGTTGTATTTCCTATTCATAATTTTGACGATTCAGTATATATCCCGATTAGTTGTCTTGTCATGATGCATAGTTGCCAACGGGGTTTGCAATAATGCATACCTCGGTACCGCGCAGGCCCCATCACTGCATTTTTGCAAAAGTCCATTGCACATAAAAACACAGCTTGTTTTTTCTAATCAGTTAATATACCTCGGTTTTTTCTCTACAAATCAACAGCATTCAAAAAGGAAGGTATCATGAAAATCTCGAACATAAACAAACTGGCACTGAGTATTTTAACTGTGCTGCAATGCTCATCAGTGGCTAATGCTGACGATTATAGCGGTAATAATGCCAAGCATATGTACTCTGCAATTAAGGGTAAACCTTGGAAGGAGCCGCAAAATACCCATGCTGCTGTGAATAACCCAGCGCATTACGCATGGCGTCTTTTTGTCGCCGTTAACTGGCCTGCCAATGAAAATAACTGCCGCGCAGACAGACGCAAGCGCTTAGGCGATGATGGTCTTGCCAGTTGGGAAGTTTGGCAAACCCGTGAAGAAACGTTTTTAGAAGGTGCACAAAAGCCTGCTAATTGGAAAAAAGGCTGCCGAGATGAAAATTTCTATACTTTTCCGGCGGGTGATTACACCGTAGCGGTAGATGAAGCGGTACGCCTAAATAAAAAGGCTTACAACTACATCAGAGACAATCGCTTATATAGCCTAGACGAACAAGAAAGATTGGCGAAAAAAGGCGTAAAAGACATTGATTTTCCGCTTGGTGCAAAAGAAGTCAAAGCTGGCTGGGTGACGATAACCGAAGAAGATAAATCTCGTTATCATTGGATGGAAAAAGTCGAAGATGGAAAAACCACCATTTACGGCTTGTCGGCATTTCACGTGATGTCAAAAGACTTACCCAATTGGTTTTGGGCAACCTTTGAACATGTTGATAACGAAAGTCGCTGGCCTGCGGTTTATCCAGAGCACTTTCAAGGATGGACAGTACCGTCGTTCGACAGTGCGGCATGTCCAGCCGATGATCTGCAATGCAACAAAATCCCAGAAGGTTATGGCATAGAGGGCACTAAGTGGGCTAACTATCGACTTAGAGGCACCCAATCAACTTTTGTTGATAATCGCGGCGAGCCGACAATATTGGCCAATTCACATCTTGAAGGATTTCTTGACCAAGAATCAATGTCATGCACAACTTGCCATGCAATGGCGGTGAAGGGCGCAGAAGGTGAATCAATGCCAATTAGCATTGTTACTGGCGAAGTTAACCCACAAGGGTTACCTATTGGCCATGTTGGCGCGTTAGATCCAAAAATATTCCGCAATGCCTTGGGTGAAGAAGTGCCTTATGTTGGCCTTGATTATGTTTGGACTTTGAGGAATGCTCAGCGGGAGAAGTAGGGGTTTGAAATTGAATGGTTGAAACGGCCTCAAAAGAGGCCGTTTCAAAGTCATTCACATGGCGGATACCACCAAATTTATACAATCCTCACCCGGAGGATGGGGTGAGGTACGAGCCGAAGTTAGCGCTTGCGCGTAACCCATCGGTTACTTGTCGTCAACCGCTAAGTCTTTGTATAAATTGAATTCTATCCACCGTTTGGTGATGGGTTATCATATCGCCCGATGGGTTACGGCTCGTTCCTCGCCTAACCCATCCTCCATATGAGAAAAAAACAGGTATTAAGAAGTACCTGTACATCTTCCGTCACCAATTTCTACCAGCCGCAAGAACGACCTTCATTCTGCTTATCTAACCAAGTTTGCAGTGGTGCAAAGTAGTCAAGAATCGCAGTAGCATCCATTTTGTTAGAGCCAGTTAGGGCGGCCAACGCTTCTTGCCATGGACGGCTAGAACCCATTTCAAGCATTTCGTTCAAAGCCTTACCCGCTTTTTTGCTGTTGTAGATAGAACAGCGATGAACTGGCTCTTCGTTACCGGCAATTTTACACAGCTCACGATGGAACTGGAATTGTAAAATGTGGGCTAAGAAATAACGGGTATAAGGCGTGTTGCCCGGTACGTGGTATTTGGCGCCCGGGTCGAAGTTTGCTTCAGTACGGGTTAATGGTGCTTCAATACCCTGGTACTTAGTTCGTAATTCCCACCAAGCTTTGTTGTAATCTTCAGGTTTAACTTCTCCTGAGAATACCTGCCAGCGCCATTGGTCAACCAACAAACCAAATGGAATGAAGGCGACTTTATCAAGCGCCATACGCAGCAACAAACCAATGTCTTTAGACTCATCTGGTACTTTGTCTAACAAACCGATTTCTTTCAAATAACCCGGTGTAACCGACAGAGCAATAGTGTCGCCAATGGCTTCGTGGAAACCATCGTTAGCACTTTCTTGATAAGAAACAGGCTGGCCTTTATAAGCACGTTGGTAGAAGTTGTGACCCAATTCGTGATGGATAACCGAGAACTCTTCACCCGTACGTTGAATACACATTTTTATACGCAAATCGTCTTGCGTGTCCAAATCCCAAGCTGAGGCGTGACACTGTACTTCACGGTCTTTAGGTTTGGTGAACAAAGAACGCTCATAAAAAGTTTCTGGTAATGGCTCAAAACCCAAAGAGGTGAAGAACTTCTCTGCGCCTCTAACCATAGTGAGTTCGTCATACTTGTGCTCTTTAAGCAGTTCAGTCACATCATAACCCGGATCGGCGTTTTCAGGTCCGACCAAATCATAAATGTTACCCCAAGATTGTGCCCACATGTTGCCTAACAGATGTGCCGGAATAGGGCGGTCTTGTGGTACCTTATCGGTGCCATATTTATCACCCAATCGGGCGCGGACATGACATTGCAACGAGTTGTAAAGTGGTTTTACCTGACCCCAAAGCCTATCAAGCTCGGTGGTGAAGTCATCGGCTGGCATGTCGTATTTCGAACGCCACATGGCACCCGTGTCTGCGTAGCCCAGTGCAGTAGAACCTTCGTTGGTCAATTCAACCTGACGCTGATACAAAGGTTTCATTTGCGGAGAAACGGTTCTCCAACCCTGCCATACATCTAGCAATTCATCATAATCGCGTGACGTCGACAGTGTGCTGCTCATATCACCTAAGCTCAAACATTTTCCATCGGCTTTACAGTATTTACCTTTACCGTACATGCCGCCCAAATCTGAGACGATTGTAGACAGTTCAGCGGTTTTAGCCGCGTCTTGTGGTGCGGGTAATGTCAGTGCAAGTTTGAGTTTTTCAAGCTTTCTGGCGGTATCGTAATCTAAATCTAAACCATTGTAGCGAGCGGCTTCGTTGGCTAGCTTAACGATAATATTGGTGTATTTCTCATTAGCAACGGCAGAAATTTTTGAAGTATCTTCGGTGATGAAGTTAGCGTTAACCCAATCGGCGCGGCTGACTTCGATAATTAGCTCAAGCAACTGTGCCTCAGCACCGTCGATGAATTTTTTAGCATCTGCTGGAGTGACAGCAGACTGGCTATTAACAGCGGCGTTGTTATCTACATTGTTAGGTGTTTCTTTACAAGCGGTGAGTGACAAACAGGCACCTACCACAAGGGCGGTAGCGGTCAGTTTCATAGGTGTTCTCTTCATGGTTTCCCCTGATATTAAGGACGTTTTTGTTATGGCGGCTAGAGTATACTAAATATATGCTCGCCTTGACATCCCCCCCATAAAACCGTAGATTTTAAACACCTGTTTAAAACTGATCCCACCTTTTATGGCCAACGCACAAACGACCAAATTAAAGATCCTCGACGCTGCCGAAGAACTGTTTGCCGATCATGGTTTTTCAGAAACCTCAACTCGGCAAATTACCAAAAAGGCAGAGGTTAACTTAGCTTCTGTAAACTATCACTTTGGTTCGAAAAACGAATTGATCCAAGCCGTGATAGAACGTTATTTAGAAGTGTTGGTGCCCAATATTGACGTAGAACTCACCGGTTTGAAAAATGACAATCCAAACCCCACCCTCGAAGAAGTGTTCTCGGTGTTCATTCGGCCTATTTTGTCGCTTAACCAGCAGCGTAAAAATGGCACCAGTATCTTGCTGCAATTACTGGGTCGTTCATACACCGATTCTCAGCGACATATGCGGCGGTTTTTCTTGGGCAACTATGGTGATGTAGTGGCCAAATTTGTCGCTTTGGTTTACAAAGCTCAGCCCGGGTTGTCGCCTAGTGAAATATTTTGGCGATTACATTTCACTTTGGGCACAGTGGTGTTTACTATGGCGTCAAGCGATGCATTGATGGACATTGCCAGAGCTGATTTTGACGAACAAATTGCCATCGAAGGGGTGGTAAAAAGACTCATCCCCTTCATCGCCGCCGGCGTTTCGGCACCTTAGTTAGATTTTCATCCTTTAAGGATTGTATAGATTATGTGGTTTATTATTATTATTTTGGTGGTCTTGGCCATTGTTTTAGGTGTCACCGATATCCGTCGTCAGTGGATAACAGCGCCGGTATTTAGCTTTTTCAAAAAGATATTACCGCCCATGTCATCGACCGAAAAAGAGGCAATGGAGTCGGGTGATGTATGGTGGGATGGTGACCTGTTTTGCGGCAAACCCGATTGGCAAAAATTGCACAACTTTCCCAAACCCCAATTGAGCAATGAAGAGCAAGACTTTTTAAACAACCAAGTCGAAACCTTATTGGCGATGATAGACGACTATCAAATCACCCAAAAAGACCGAGACCTGCCTGCGGATGTTTGGCAATACATTAAAGATCACGGCTTTTTTGCGATGATCATCCCCAAAAAATATGGCGGCCTCGAATTCTCTGCTATTGCTAACTCCACCATAGTAACCAAAATTGCCACGCGTAGTATCAGTGTTGCGGTGACTATTATGGTGCCCAACTCTTTGGGACCGGGTGAATTGCTGCTGCATTACGGCACC
Source organism: uncultured Alteromonadaceae bacterium (assembly GCA_938085045.1). Classification (GTDB taxonomy): domain Bacteria; phylum Pseudomonadota; class Gammaproteobacteria; order Enterobacterales; family Alteromonadaceae; genus JABSOG01. The sequence goes on along the minus strand of CALKGI010000264.1, from coordinate 6,141 downwards.
GAAGCACAAAAAGACCAATGGTTACCTCAATTGGCCAATGGTTCACATGTCCCTTGTTTTGCTTTGACTGGGCCAGAAGCCGGTTCTGACGCTGGCGGTATTCCAGACAAAGGCATAGTTTGCGAGCAAGAATATAATGGTGAAAAAACACTGGGTATTCGCCTTACGTGGAACAAGCGCTACATCACCCTTGCACCTGTTGCGACAGTGCTTGGGCTGGCATTTAAAATGTACGACCCAGATAAACTGTTAGGTGACGAAAAAGACATTGGCATTACCTGCGCGCTAATACCAACCGATCACGAAGGCGTAAAAATTGGCGACCGTCACGACCCCATGGGCATGGCGTTTATGAATGGTACTACTTATGGCGAAGACGTCTTCATACCAATCGACTGGATCATCGGCGGCCAAGAATATGCCGGTCGCGGCTGGCGCATGTTGGTTGAATGCCTGTCGGCGGGGCGGGGCATATCTTTGCCTGCCTTAAGTACTGCTGGCGGACATTTGGCTAGCCGCATGACCAGCGCTTATGCATATGTCAGGCGTCAGTTTGGTTTGTCTATTGGCAGATTTGAAGGCGTTCAAGAGTCGTTGGCTCGCATTGGCAGTAACAGTTATGTGCTTGAATCGATGCGAACCATGACCGCCGGAGCGATAGACTTAAAAGTTAAACCCGCTGTGGTTACGGCCATTGCCAAGTACCATATGACCGAAATATCGCGTGAAATAGTCAACGATTCAATGGACATTCACTCAGGCAAAGGCATTCAAATGGGGCCGAAGAATTACCTAGCCTTTGGTTACATGTCGGTGCCTATATCAATTACCGTTGAAGGCGCAAACATTCTGACTCGTAATCTGATGATATTCGGACAGGGCGCTACGCGTTGCCACCCTTATGTGCTCGGCGAAATGGCCGCAGCGGCCAATCCCGATACCAAACAGGGCCTTAGAGATTTTGATGAACTATTGGTTAAACATGTTTTGTATGCCGCTGGCAACAAACTTGCCTGTTTCTTTCAGGGCCTGACCTTTGGTCGCTTTAACGACACGCCAGTAGCTGGTGAAACGGGCAAGTATTATCGCCAGTTGACTCGAATGAGCCGAGGTTTAGCTTTTACCGCTGATGTGTCAATGTTGGTGCTTGGCGGTGATTTAAAACGCAAAGAAATGATCTCTGCTCGCATGGGCGACATTTTAAGCCAACTATACATAGCCTCGACGGTGTTAAAACGCTACGAAGACGACGGCAGACAAATGTCAGACTTACCGTTTGTTCACTACGCACTGCAAAACTGTTTGTATCAAATCGGCAAAGCGTTTGACGGATTTTTTCAAAACTTTCCCAACCGCTTATTCGCCCGCAGCCTCAAGCTTGTCATCTTTCCGTTTGGCATTCATTACCAGCCAGCAAAAGATGAAATCGCCCAACAGGTCTGCGAAGGCATGACCAAACCCGGCATTATGCGCGAACGTTTAAGCCATTTGTGCTATTTGGGTGAAGGCGAAGATGACATCACCGGTTCAATGGAAAAAGCTTATGAAGCCATGGTTGAAGGTGATGTGATTTTCAAACAAATCACCGCAGCGCAAAAAGCCGCTTTATTAGATAAAGGTTTACCTTTGGCTGATACGGTCGCTCAGGCATTAGATAAAAAAGTAATAACACAAGAAGAGGCAGATACGCTGCTTGGGGCCGAGAAATTACGCTGGGAAGCTATTAATGTGGATAGTTTTAAAGCTGGTGAGTTGTGTTCAAAATAGTTGACAACTTATAGTTCAACTACAATCCGTAACATCAAAGCTTCAAGCGGCTCATAATTGCCAATGTGTGCTTGTTTTGATGTTTCAACTATTTCCCAAGCGGAAACTCGGTGCCAATCAATTGAGTAGCCCAATTCGTTGGCCAATGAAGAGATAAATATACGCTGAGTCCGCCCGTTCCCCTCTGGAAACGGGTGGTATATGTTAATTATCCCGTAACATGCAGCCACTTTTTCGCCACTTCTGCTTGTCCTGACAATCTAGAGTCATTATAAAGCGCTAATGAACGGGCAAATACTTGATTTTGATATTTTGGTAACTCGCAAGCAGGCGTAAAAAAATCGTTGCCTTTCTTTACATCATAACCACGAGGTTTTCCTGCCCATTGATATAAATCCTGAAACAAATATTGGTGTATGGCTTTTAGGTGATTGAAATCAAATGTTTGAGGGAGTATAGGTGTTTTTTGCAGCAGTTCAATTGATCTTATTACCGTAAAGTCAGCTTCCTTTTCGCTAAGTCGCTTTGCTTCAGTGATGCCCAAAACATTAACAAATACGGTCGTGTTTGGATAGAAAGGGGGTTCTACACTGTCTGAAAAAACCGTATTAGCCACGCAACGAGTTCAAAATTAATGTTGTATCAATTGTTTTATCAGTGAGTGCTTCGTTAAGTAAAGCAACGACTTCTTTAGACAAATTCAGTGATTCTAGTTTGATGTTAGCGAGCGCTTGTCTTACGGCATTGTGATCTGTAATCGTCATAAATACGAACCAAATAATTGCAATTGGTCATATTCTAACTTTATCTTGGTAACGAATCAATCATCGCAAAAAAGCGATCTTGAAGCTTTACTTTTTAAATAAACAAAAAACTTTACATAAGTTGGGTGAAAGCTTAGTATGTAAACATCTCCCTATATAAAAGCATCTCGATAATGTCAGCCATAAAAGATCATCTGGTTTTTGCCTCTGTTTTGATGGTCACCCTTCTCAGTTGTGCTGGTATTGCTTTGCCTTACCCCATTATGGCCCCTTTGTTTATGGACGGGCAGGCTAATGGGTTAAATACGTTTATGTCTTTTTCACCTGAGATGCTGTTTGGTTTTGCAATGGCTATTTATCCTTTGGGAATCTTCATTGGTGGGTCTTTTATTGGCGCATTGTCTGATAGTTATGGCCGCAAGAAAATTCTTGTTGTCACCTTGCTCATCAGTATTTTGGGTTACGCCATCACCGCTTATGCGGTTGTAGCGCAAAACTATTTGTTGTTTATTGCGGCGCGTTTTTTTACCGGCTTGTGTGAGGGTAATATCTCTATTGCTCGCGCTATTGCGTTAGATTTGGGCAAAACCATCGATAAAACCCGGTCAATGTCGTTGGTCAGTGCAGCCAGTTTTCTTGGGTGGTTGATTGGCCCGCTAGCCGGGGGGTATTTGGCGGTATATGGTGCCGAGGTGGCGTTTATTGCCGCAGGCGTCGCTATTTTTGTGTGTATGATATTTGTCATGATAGTAATTAATGAGACCCACAAAGTGGTTAATGACACCCCTTTTATGACCTTGCTAAAATCTCATAACTCACTGTCTTTACTGAAAAACCCGGTAGTATTTCAGATATTTATCTTTCAGTTTATCTTTACCCTAGGGTTAAACGCTTTTTATGAGTTTTATCCTGTATGGTTGGTGATTGAACGGGGTTTTGAATCGAGCGATATAGGTAACATCACCGCCGTAACCACTGTTTGCATGACGTTGAGCAGCTTGTTTGTGGTGACCAAACTCAAAAGAATGTTTGGTATTAAAGCCAGTGTGATTGGCAGCCTTGTGGCTTCGTCAATATTGTTGGCGATTATGCCATTTACCGAGTCGATTGGCATGTTTGTTGTGTTTGCCTTTATTGGTCTGTCTTTGGCCATTTACAATGGGTTATTACCAGTGTTTGCATCAGACATTGCCAGTGATGTCGGTAACGGCGCATTAATGGGGTTATTAACCGTTATTTTTTGTATATCGAACGCCATTATCGCGCTGGTGGGCAGCTATGCACTGACTTTACATCCCGCTTTGCCGCTGTTTTTAGGTAGTGGTTTGGTTGCCCTTTCTATGGTTTTGTTTGTACGATTTGCTTATTCAAATTTACACTGTAATGTAGAGGCTGATGCAAAGACTTCTTAAAGCTTGCTGTTGTAAATAAAAATTATAAATTAAAAATAAAGTCCATCGGCATCAACTCACAAAGGGTCGTTATCATGTCAAATGAACAACAGGTTTCATCGTGCACTTACGAAATTTATCTCGATAATAATGCGACAACGCGAGTATTGCCACAGGTTATGGAAGTTGTAATTGATACCATGGGGATAGGTTACGGCAATCCCAGCAGTTCTCATATCACAGGTGTCAGGGCTAAGCATACACTCGAAACCACTCGGGGATTAGCTCGCAGGGTTATTGGCGCGGGTAAAGGCGAAATTATCTTTACCAGTGGTGCAACCGAAGGTATCCAAACTGCTGTTGTTTCGGCTTTGCTGGCGGCTAAAGAAAAGCAATTAAGCGGCGAAAACTACTATTTATTGTACGGTGCCACTGAGCACAAAGCTGTACCAAACACCCTCGAATATTGGAATAAAGTGTTGTCGGTCAATGCTACATTGATGGCCATTCCGGTGGATGAAAAAGGGTTGTTAGACTTGGACTTTATTGACGCGCATATCCAAGACAGTATTATTATTTGCACCATGGCCGTTAATAACGAAACAGGGGTTTATCAAGACTTAAGCGCGCTAGACGCGGTGATAAGAAGTAAAAACTCAAGTGTTTCGTGGATGGTCGACTGCGTGCAAACACTGGGTAAAAGTGACTTGAATATCAGTCAAACCAGTATAGATTACGCGCCTTTTAGTGGTCATAAAATCTATGCGCCCAAAGGTATTGGCATGTTATATGTGCGCGAAGGCTCGCCTTGTACACCCTTTATAGCCGGTGGCGGTCAGGAAAGTGGACTGCGCTCGGGCACCGAAAACATTCCCGGTATTGCCGCAATGGGCCGGGTTTTTGAACTGCTGCTCGATGAAAATGACGATACGTTTAAATCTTCACAGCAACTAGAACAATACCGCACTCAAATAGCCCAAACGCTTGTGGATGTATTTGGCGAAGTGGCGTTTAACAATGACTTTTCTTGCTCGGTACCAACCACCATCAACTTTGCAGTTCATGGTTTGTCGAGCAAAGAGGTGATGGATTTGTGTGATGCGGCGTCTATTCGGGTCAGTTCGGGTTCGGCGTGCAGCTCTAAAGTCACTCGCAGTTTTGTGCTCGATGAGATGGGACTTGACGCGTGGCGCGGCGAGTCGGCCATTCGTATGTCGTTTGGCCCAGCGGCCACAAATGATGAAATCAACCAAGCTTGTGAGGCACTAACAAAAATCAAACCTGCGCTCAAACACGCCTGCCTGATTTTAAGTGATGCCCATTATCAGCACGATACCGGACTAAAAACCGGTTTTATGCAGTTGATTTACAACGATTGTTGCTGTTGGTTGTATGTTGATGCCGCCGCTGGGCAATGCATTATTATCGACCCTGTGTCAAAACTGACGGAGCGCATCGTCAATTGGATGACCTATCAAAAATTGAGTGTTGTGGCGGTCGTTGATACTCATACGCATGAAGATCACAGCAGTTACCACAATACGCTGGCTGACATTTTATGTGATTTTATGGATCAAACATTGCGAGACACCGATGAAAACGGCTGGCCTTTGGATGCCCAAGACAGTGTTCGGCTACCGGGTGGGCACAAACTGCCTTGTTTGCGGATTGGTGATATGAAAGTCGCAGTGCTCAATACTCCGGGCCACACTAATGACAGCATGTCGATGTTCTTTGTCGACAAAGAGTCAAATTTGGTTTTTGCACTACTGGGTGATTTACTGATGCCCGGGGGCTTTGGAAGAACCGATAATAAAGATGGGGATTGCTTGGCGTTCTTTCGGTCACTCACCACACTAAGCGGTATTTTATCGCCAACGACAGTGCTGGGCACGAGTCACGACTACCAACATAAGTTCGTCACCACGTTGCAAAGTGAATGCGCGGACAACGAATTGCTGGCCCAAGTGGTCGAGCAAACCATTAGCGCAGAAGAATTTGCTCAGGCCAAAACTGAACTCGACGAAAAACTGGTGAGCGTTCAAAGTGAGTATTTATGTGGATTGGTTGAAGTAAGCGAAGATAACGAACCCTATTCGTTGCCAGCAGATGACATCATCGAATTTTTAGCCGGTCATCCCGATGCCATCGTCATTGATGTGCGTGAATCGTATGAGAACGAAGTGGGCGACATACAAGCGCAATTGAAACTCAAAGAA
>CALKGI010000263.1 GCA_938085045.1 uncultured Alteromonadaceae bacterium | reverse complement strand
GGACGTACATTACAGCTCAGGCGTATACAACAGAGCGTTCTACTTGTTGGCAACGACTAACGGTTGGTCAGTACAGTCTGCGTTTGGCGTAATGCTTCGTGCAAACGATTTGTACTGGACAGCAAACGCGACTTATAACTCGGGTGCTTGTGGTGTTGAATCAGCAGCTACAGACCTTGGTATGAGCGCTGCTGACGTAACAGCTGCTTTCGCTACAGTTGGTGTTACTTGTCAGTAATTGTTTAATTTAAAACAATAAAAAAGCCTCGCTTCGCGAGGCTTTTTTTTGGTTTAAATCTAAACATTATGGCCGAAAAATTACCTTGCCATCGCTCTTATTCACAGCGTAATGCGACAAAGCCTCAATAAACCCATCAAAGCCAAAAGTGCCATAAATATCGGTGTTAAAAACACCTTGGGCAAACAACTTTTGCACTTTACGGCTTAAGCTTAAAACTTGCCAAGGTTTGGCGGTACGCATGTAATGAGCTAACCAAAAACCTTCAACGCGGCAATCACGAAAAATCAAATCTGCCACCCCGTATTCACCACCAAACTGAGCGTGACTTTCGGTTAAACGCCCATAAACAATGGCTGTTGAGCTATCTGGCATGTTGTGTAATACCAAAGCGGTATCCTCGGCTGCCACTGCATCAAACATCACTGTTGCGTTGTATTTAGCGGCAGCTTGCTTGAGTTGTTGGGCAAAATCATCGGTTGTGGTTAGCAAAACGCAATCGGCGCCAAGGTCGTTGAGCACTTTTACGTTGGCTTCACTGCGAACAGTCGCAATAACCTTGATATTGACCAGTTTGGCGTAACGTATTACCCCTTTGCCGACTTGACTGGCACCGGCGTTGACTACGACCGTTGTTGCACCTAGTTTTCGGGCGCGTTCGACCAAACAAACTGATGTCAGTGGGTTAACGATGAGCGTTGAGGCTTGTTCATCGCTGATGTCTTTACGCACTGGCAGACAATTATTGGCACGGGTGACGGCGTATTGGCTCCACAAACCGTCATAACCATTTTGCGATGCCATAGCAACGCGTTTGCCGACCAGCCATTTGCCATATAATCCGGCGTTGGCCGCAACGACAATGCCGCATCCTTCAAATCCGGCGTAGGCATTTTCTAACGGTGCAACACCATACTTTCCGTGTAAATAGACTAAGTCGGATGGGTTAACTGGCGAGGCCAGTATTTTAACCAAAACTTGCCCCGGTTTTGGCTGGGGCAGTGGTTTTTCGATCAAAGTTAAGCGCTCGCCAATCAGTGCTTCTTCGTCATCGATAATTTTTAGGGCAAAACCCTTATTTGATTCAGGCATCTTTTTTCCCAAACACTTTACTGCCCAGCATTACCACGCCAAGCACTATGGCACCGGCAATAACGCCTGCAATGGCATTTAGAAGGGTAGGGGTGACGACAGATAAGACGCCGCCAATTGCTGGAATACCGTGAACCCATTGCTCGGCAGAGTGTAATACATCGTGCGAACCGGGTACGCCGTGAACCAAAATGCCGCCGCCGACCATAAACATCGCAGCAGTACCCACCACCGACAAGGTTTTCATCAACCATGGGGCAAAGGCGATAAGACCACGACCAAGGGCGCGTTTAAAGCTGCCCCAGGCATTTGTTGCGGTTTCTTTAATAAGATAAAACCCCGCGTCATCGATTTTAACAATGCCGGCAACCAATCCGTATACGCCAATGGTCATAATGGCCGCAATGCTTGCGACAACGATAGATTGATTGAGAAAAGTCGCCGCTTCTACGGTGCCAAGGGCAATCACGATAATTTCGGCAGACAGGATAAAATCGGTGCGAATGGCGCCTTTGACTTTTTCTTTTTCAAATTCAACCAAATCAGTGTCTGGCGCGCTAATGGCTTTAACTAATTCATCGTGATTGTGTTTATCTTCTTCAGCGCTGTGCATCAATTTATGGGCTATTTTTTCGAACCCTTCAAAACACAAATACGCGCCGCCAAGCATCAAAAGTGGGGTGATAAGCCAGGGAATAAATGCGCTTATGGCCAGTGCTGATGGCACCAATATCAATTTGTTTAATGCTGAGCCTTTGAATACCGCCCACACTACGGGCAACTCGCGCTCGGCACGAACACCACTGACTTGTTCGGCATTCAGTGCCAAATCATCACCGAGTACCCCGGCGGTTTTTTTTGCTGCGACCTTGGTCATGACTGCAACATCGTCCAAAAGGGCGGCTATATCGTCGATTAGCGCCAATAAACTTGAACCCGACATGTTTTTTGCTCCTGATTTATGGTTTTTCTAGCGTTGTATAATGTAACTTATTTGCCCGATAAACCCAGTGATAAATCGTGATTATTACTTTAAGGTAGGAAGGCTATTGTAAATCATAAGGAAAAGCCAATGAGCGTACCGGGCCATTTTAAACCCAGCCAAACTACCATGAACCTGATTTTGCCCGTTAAAGAACCTGTTGCGCAAAATGCGATGTTTTTACGTGAGGTGCTTAAACACCTCGAACCCCTAGGGCTTAATCGGGTTGGTACTTTGCATTTTGCGCGTTTTTTGTTTATCGACAACGATACCCGTTTTTTAATTTTCACCACCTTCGATGGCACGTTTGCCAACTACATGAACGACTTTGTTAACGAAACTGGCGATGCCTTTAACTTGATTTTGCCCTTTATGGACATTCCTGATGGCGTACTGCCAGTGCAACAACACCGCGAAGCTTTTTACAAATTGATTAAAGCCAACGATGCCACATCTGAAGTTGTTTACAGTGCCTACCCTGATTTAAGCGTGTTGGAGATCATTAAAAATGCCCAATAGTTCTGGTTGTACGTTAAATTTGGCCGATATTCAGGGGCTTATTCTGCGTGGCTATCACACCCCATTTGTTCGCCATTACATTTTACGAATTGAAAATGCAGCGCCTGCCAAGCAACTACTGGCCCGGTTGGCGACTGACGATGACGAATTTATGCACATCACCGATGCCAAACCTTGGCTGGATGGCAAGCCCGACTATTGCCTTAACGTGGGTTTAACCCATACCGGGCTGAGCCGTCTGATGGACATTAGCGACATTGAGTTTCCGGGGCGAAATATTGCCGACCAGCGCGATGCTTTCAAAGAAGGCGCAGTTGCCGCAGCCCCTTGGGTTGGCGACACAGGGCAAAGTTCGCCTGAATATTGGTGGGATGATTTAGGCACCGACAAGATTCATGTGGTGTTATCTTTGTACACTACCGACTTGGCTATTAGGGCGAAAAAATCTGAACTGTTGCAGGCGGCTTTTAGTGAGCATAACGCTTTTAGCGTCACCAAAATTCACGATGGCGCGTCTTTTCCCGGCGACAGAATTCATTTTGATTACAAAGATGGTATTGCCCAGCCACAAATCGAAGATGCCCCGGGCCTAGCGCATCCAGATTGCCAACCACAGGTGCAATCGTGGCAGTTTATTTTGCAGCAAGTCGACATGAGTGGGCATTTTCCAGAAAACCCCCACTGTACTTACCAACTTAAAACCGATGCGCAAAAATCTTTATTACTCAATGGCAGTTTTGCTGCGTTTAGAGTGATGCAGCAAGATGTTGTAGGGTTTGAAAACTATCTTGAACAGCATAAAGAGGTTATTGACCCCGAATTGTTGGCAGCAAAAATGTGTGGCCGCTGGCGTGATGGTAGCCCATTGGTGCTAGACCCAGATCACAACACCAAGGTTGCCCCTGATGACATCAACAACTTTGACTATTACAAAGCCGACCCACATGGCGAACGTTGCCCAGTGAGTTCGCATATTCGCCGTTCGAACCCTAGAAATCAACCCATCAGAGGCAGTGCCGGTGGTGATGGACGAGGCACCCGAAATCATCGAATTATTCGCCGGGGTATGCCCTATGGCCCGCAATATGTACCACGCAGCGGTGATGATGGCATAGAGCGGGGCCTAATGGTGATGTTTATCTGCGCCGATTTGGCCAACCAATACGAATTCATTTTAAAAGACTGGGTGCAAGAAGCCGACTTTGCCAGTGGCGGACCTGCGGGCAAAGATCCGCTGATTGGCACTGTTGATGGTAGCGAAGGAGAAGGTGAGAAAAGCGTATTTGAAACAACCAACAAAGATGGTAAGCCCTTAGTGCTTAAAAATCTGCCGCAGTTTGTTCGAACCCGAGGATGCGCATATTTGTTTTTACCGAGTCTGGCAGGGCTGAAGTTTATTGCAGCGGCTGGTTTACCCGAATGATTTTGACCTAGATAAGGGCGCCGTATGGGTAGCCTCCCCCGTGTCTACCCTTTTTTAGATTGGATTTACCGTCTCGGGCACAGTCAACGTATCACTGACGGTCTGAAAACAATATCTCGAACCCTACAGCATGCCTTGGCGCCCGTGCTGAGGGGAAAAATCACCGCTTTCCCTTCGAAACCAACCTATACGAATCCTGTAGGCATTCGGTCTTGATACAATCATTCCCAACTTTAGTTTCCATGGGACATGCCCGTGGGTAGGTCATTCCCTACCTTCTACTTGAGTGCCTTTAACTTTTGCATTGACTTGTTTTCAACTAACACGCTCATTTGGCTGATGGCAATCCTGTTTAATTGCTGCAATCGTTTATCTGTTGCAACACCTTGTTTAATAAGCTCGGCATTAAAGCTTTCCAGATTGGATAACACAACAAGTTGTTCAAGCGTTGCATAATCACGAATGTTGCCTTTTGACTCTGGGTTGTCTTCTCGCCATTGTTTTGCTGTTTGACCAAACAATGCAATATTCAACATATCAGCCTCATTTGCATATACAAACTTGTGAGTCCCATGGCTAAGCTTTGGAATGATATTAGCCTTGATTGAATCCGTATGTATTTGGTAATTAATCTTTGCCAAGGTACGAGAAACATTCCACTCCAGATTTTTTTGTGTATTTTCTTCGTGCTTTAGTCGTTGAAACTCCTTCAATAAATACAATTTAAACTCAGCGCTAATCCATGACGCAAACTCAAAAGCAATATCATGATGCGCGTAGGTACCGCCATAACGACCAGCTTTGGATACGATACCTATTGCATTTGTTTTGGTGATCCATCTTTTGGGCGTAAGTGAAAAACTATTGGCACCGGCTTCATTTTTAAACCCATCGAATTCGATGGAATTAAAATCTTCATTATGCAGTCGTTCCCAAAGTCCTATAAACTCAATGGTGCTACGATTTCGCATCCAGTTTTGCAGAATGTAATCGCTGCGGTTATCGTCTTTATATTTGGCAATGTCCGACAAAGAAATATAATCCTCAGTTTTGCCCGGCAAAACTGATACCATAATTCCTTGCACATCTAGTTTTTTAGCCATCTTGAAATACCTCTATATGTTATCTTAACTATAACCAATAGCTGTATATTTAGCCAGCATAAAGAAAGCCAAAGGCGAGATACTGAGCGGCGCGTTAACCCGCGCTCTGAATGGATAATCACCGAAGTGCCAGAAATGCTTATCGGACAAAGCCAAGGCTCGACAACTGGCTTTTCCGGTGCATGTGCCAGCACACCAAAAACGCCGACCGAAGAGCTTGTTTTCTTACCTGATTAAATGCGGTTGCTGTGAAGGTGGCTTTAGCAAAATCTCAACCAAGCGTTTTGGCTGCACCAATGCCCGTCACAAAGGCAATTGTGATAACCGCCTTACCATCGCCCAAGACAAGCTAGAGGCCACGGTCTTAAATGCTTTGCAAAGCCAACTACTGCATCCTGATTTATGCCAAGCATTTTGTGAGGAATACACCAAGCACCTAAAAAAGCTGAGCGAGCACCAAAGCATTGGTAAAGACGCAGCCCAAACCAAGCTCAAAAAGCTGGCCAAATTCGAAGCAAGGGTCAAGTTGCTAGTTGTTTAACCAAAAAAGGTTCGGCTGGATGTCGGCTTCTGGTAGTGCTTTGTTTAGGGTTTGGCGTTGAGGTGCACGCAAACAACCTATAAATCAAGAGTTAAGTCTGTGGCAGAAGTGAGCAAACAGCAGGGGGAGGGTGTGCGGTTGCTGTGGTGTTTTAAATTGAATTTTTTCCTGTCAAACCATACCCTATTTCAATTAACTCTTTTTGAATGTCAGCCAATTTAACGTCTGGATTTAGAAGGTCAATAATTTTCTGGGTGAGCGGCGCATGGTTATAAACATGTCTGATTGGCGCCAGTGGGATATCTTCGTCATAGTATTCTTCAGCAAAATCCTGATAGGCTATCCAGATGCTTTTTGAATGGCTATTCTGCGAGTTTTCGTGAATCAAACCTAATAGGCAAGTCCACTAGGCAACAATCAACACAGAAAATGCGCATGCTTATCCTACTACTTCCAGTCCCTCAATAATATTGTCCTTTGATGATGCACAAGCACAGGCCGACCTAGCCCCAGCCCAAAAAATAAAAGCCTGCATTACAGGTTGTCTACTGCCATTGGGTTAACACTGCATATAAAGTCTATTACGGGGGAATAACCACCACCCACCCCGGTACTCCGTAATATCAACAACAGTGTTGTTTAAAAGGCGCAGCCGCGCCGAAGGCAACTGCTGCTTTGCAGCACAGCGAAGCTGTAATTTGCTTTTGCAACGTTGTTGCGTTGGGTGGCGGTCCGACTGCACGATTGCAGGAGTTAGAGCAATGCAGGGAGCAATTGCCCAGGGGAGATGCATGGCTTTTCTCCCTAACACGAGCACCAAAGGCTTTATGGCTTAGAACCTTGGTCTTGTGCTCACGCCCCACCATATACGCCGCTACGTGGCGTATATTCCCCACACCCACCATAAAATCCCCCGCATCTAGTCCACCTAACCCCACCAATAGCGTAAAAACAACCGAGTATGAATCTGTCTCGGGGACTATTATCGTTCCGCAAAATCAAGAAGGTCACATCATAGTGGCCCATTTTAGACTTAACCGGACAGATGCCCTTAGATGATTGAAATCAGTTTGAATTACCTGCGCAAACGGCTCAATACCGCTTTGAGTCATGCGATTCAAGGCAATGAAGATAATATTGTCGAGCTGTCTAGATTTGATGCCACAGACAGTAGCGCCAAAGAAAAAGTTATCATTCAACTGGTGCGCATCGAAAAAATAACAACCCCTCATCAGCCCCGAGTAGGCCATGGTGGTCAAGGCAGGCAAGCTGTTAGTGGTCAGCCGATTTACCTTAACCTTTATGTGTTAATTGGCGCCGACTTTAGCGTGGCCAATTACCCTCAGGCATTGGCGTATATTTCACAGGTTATTGAATTTCTACAAAATAACGGTGTTTTTGAGCGCCACAACTCTCCAGATATGCCCCAACAAATCAACAAGCTGTGTTTTGAAGTCGAAAATGTTGGCTCGCACGACCTCAGTAGTATTTGGGGTATGGTCGGGGCCAAATACATTCCCTCAGTGATTTACAAAGTGAGCTTACTGGCGCTCGGCGGCGATGTGACGGGCCAGCAAAGCAGCATGAGTCAACCTGCCCATCCAAATACAGGGCAGCGCTAATGGCTAATTACGCGGTATTGTTTCGCCTGAGCATACGCCACAACTACTTTAGCGATAATCAATGCAGGCCATTGACCTTCACGCTGTGCCCACAAACCCAAAAAATGATGCACAACTGTGATTTGCTGCACCGGGTCGATGGCAGCGGTTGTAGCATTTTATTTAACAGTGAAAACCCCTGTGCACTGTCGGCCACAGCAGCCGACAAACAGTTGAAATTCAACATTAAAATTTCTATCGCTGATGACCAATTTGGTTATTACAGCAAAGAAAAAGTTTGGATTAACAATACCCGTTTGACCCTTGATGTCGATAAAGCTGAATTTAAAGGAAAAAGCAAAGAACAGGCGGTCACTCAAACCTATCTCGACCCAGCTGCGCTAGCCAAATTAACCGAGCGGCAGTTTACCGACCCAATGCTCAACAACGAATTTGTTGCCGCACTGCATTTATCGCCCAACCAGTTAAGCCAATTGCTCAGCTCGCAAACCTCTCCTTGGGCGTTGGTGTTGCAACTAAATGCGCTGCAAACCCGCTGGCAATATTATTTTGTGGGTCAGTGGTTCGAACAATTGTTTGACCAACCCAGTCACGAACCCGGCGAACAACCCGCACCCATTGAAATAACCGATGTCGCTGGCAAAACGACATTCGGCGCCTTAGCGCCAACTGAACTGGGCAATGGCGTTCGTGCCATCAGTGCTTTATCGCATCAGCCTTTGACCATGCAGCAGGTCAGTCAACAGCATTTTGGGCTTTTTCGAGGCGAACAGGTGTTAGTCGCTCACTTGCCGGTAGCCAATATTTTTCAACAAAATCGCCGGGATAATTTGCCGGTATCAGAAATTTACGTCAATCAATCCAAAAGGATCAACTAATGGCAATGCAAACCCCCGGCGTTTATGTGGTCGAAAAAAACGCTTTTCCTAACGGTGTGGTAGAGGTCGCCACGGCGGTTCCTGCTTTTATCGGATATACCGAAATGGCCGAGCAAGACGGTAAGTCTCTGACCAATATTCCCCACCGTATTACCTCACTAGCACAGTTTATGAAGTACTTTGGAATGAGCCCAACCGCTCAGTTTAAATTGACCGCAGCCGAAAAAGCCGCGCCCGCCAAAGACGCAGACACCGCAAAAGCCGACGACAAAACGGCTGATGCACCAAAAGACGATAGCAAAGGTTTGTCTTACAACTACAACGGCATTAAATGCACATTGGAACAAACCAGCAAGTTGTACAACCTGTTCAATAGCATTCGGCTGTTCTATCAAAACAGCGGCGGACCTTGTTACATCGTATCGGTGGGTGGTTATGACAAAACCATCGCTGCGGCCGATTTGAAATCAGGCATTAAACCGTTAGTTAAAGAACAAGAGCCAACCATAGTAGTGATCCCCGAGGCAATAACTTTGGCCCAAGCCGACTGTCAAAGCGTTCAGCAAGCAATGCTCAACCATTGTGGTTACGTGATGAAAAACCGTTTTGCCATTGTTGACGTGCTCAATGGTGCGCAAAGCCAAGAAAAGTGCATTGAAAGTTTCAGAAACGACATCGGCACCAATTTTCTTGATTTTGGCGCCGTTTATTACCCGTGGCTGCACACCTCGATAGTGCAAGACTCAGAGATAAGCTACAGTAATCTCGATGAGGCGAGCATTAAAGTGCTCGAAGAAAAAATCAAAGCTGAGCTAATCACCCCGCCTGCTGATGCAAAAGCAGGAGAGCCTGCCGCTGAGCCTTCACCAAAAGACAAACAGATCACCGCGATTTTGGCCGACATGACCAAAGCTGATGCCACAGCCGAAGAACAAACCGCCACGCACAACAGCCTAATGGTAATAAGCCCGCTGTACAAAATGACCATGGCACAAATGAAAGCCAGCTTGAACCTGTTGCCACCGGGCGCTGCAATGGCCGGGGTTTATACCATGGTCGACAATACCATTGGTGTATGGAAAGCCCCTGCTAATGTCAGCCTTAACTCGGTTATCAAACCGGCGGTTGATATTTCTAATGAAGAACAACAAGACCTCAACGTGCCAATCAACGGCAAAGCGGTTAATGCCATTCGCTCGTTTATCGGCGAAGGGGTATTGGTTTGGGGTGCCAGAACGTTAGATGGCAACAGCCTTGATTGGCGTTACATCAATGTGCGCCGCACCATGATCATGCTTGAAGAGTCTATTCGTTTGGCGAGCAAAGCCTACGTGTTCGAACCCAATACCGCCAGCACCTGGATCACCATAAAAAGCATGATCAGCAGCTTTCTTAACGGCGTTTGGAAACAAGGCGGATTGGCCGGGGCTGCGCCTGCGCAAGCTTACAGCGTTAATGTTGGTTTGGGTGCCACGATGGACCCGGAAGATATTCTTAACGGTATTTTACGGGTCACGGTTTTGGTGGCTGTTAGTCGACCGGCCGAATTTATCGAGATCACGTTCCAGCAGCAAATGCAGAAATCTTAGGCACATACAGCAGCGAAAGCACAGCACAAAAACCAAACACACAAAAACAAGTGAGGAAAATCAATCATGGCTGATGACGGCTCAAAAGAATCCAAAACGGTATGGCCCATGCCCAAGTTTCACTTTCAGGTGAAATGGGGCGAAAAAGAAATGGCTTTTCAAGAAGTCTCGGGACTCGATATAGAAGCCCAACCCATCGAATACCGGGCGGGTAATTCGCCAGTATTTTCAACCATAAAAATGCCCGGGTTAATCAAAACTGGCAATGTCACCATGAAAAAAGGCGTTTATAAATCAGACAACGCCTTTTGGGACTGGTTTGATCAGATAAAGATGAACACCATCAAACGAATATCAGTAGTGATTAACCTGCTCGACGAAGAGGGCAAACCCATCATGACATGGACATTGGCAAATGCTTGGCCCACCAAAATTACCGGCACCGATTTAAAGTCAGACGGTAACGAAGTGGCCATAGAATCAATCGAAATTGCCCACGAAGGGTTGACCATTGCAACGTCATAAAACACTAAGGCTGCCACATGCTAGACCTTGAATATTTTCAATTGCCGGTAGCTTTTCAGTTTATCGTGGTGCCGCTTAATCCTTTGAAGGCGGCAGCAGTTGCGGGCATGGCACTGGCGGGCATGGTTGACGACACCGCTTTTCAAGAGGTCAGTGGTCTTGAGTCGAACATGGAAGTTGACGCGTACAACGAAGGCGGCGAAAACCGTTTTGTGCATCATTTGCCCACTAAAATGACCCACGGCAATTTGCAGCTCAAAAGGGGCGTTGCACCCATCACATCGCCTTTGGTGTTGTTGTGTAAAGCAACGCTCGAAGGCGGATTAAGCGCTGTAATCGAGCGCAGCGATTTGCTAGTTAGCCTGCTTGACGAAGACAAAGTGCCCATTAGGGCGTGGGCGGTTTACGACACTTTTGCGGTGAAATGGCAGGTTGACGGTTTTACCTCGACCAAAAATGAAGTGGCGATTGAGCAAATCGAGTTGGCCTACAGTTATTGCGAAAGAATGATATGAGTATTGAAGTGAAACAGTTTGTCCTTAACAGCAGTGTTGAGGGTAATTTTGAGCCAAAAAAAGATGAGCAAGCGCAATGCCTTAACCACGTCGAGAAATTGCAAACTCAGGCAATCGCTGCCGAGCAGGTCGACGCATTAATGGCTGAGATCAGGGAGCGTTAGATGATTTCAAGCTTAATGACGGGCAAATTAGAAAAGCTCGAAATATCGGTCGTTGGCCAATCGTCGTCTAAATTCAGTGCGCAGGTCAATCCGAGCAGTTTTAAGCATGGTTTGTCGATTAACTACAATGGCGATCAAAAAAATGGCGATACCGACAAAGCCACAGGCACCGCGTCGTCTGATTTGCAGTTCAAAGATTACGGTAGCGAAGACGTATCATTTGAGCTGCTTTTAGATGGCACAGGCGGGGTCGGGCCTATGTCGACGGTACCGGGCGCTAGTAAATCGGTATCAGACTTATTAGACGAACTCAAAACCATTATTTACAAATATGACGGTAAAAAACACCAGCCCAATGTGGTTGAACTGGCTTGGGGCAAGTTCGTTTTTGAATGTCGCTTAAAAACGATGTCGGTCGATTATACCCTGTTCAAACCCGACGGTAGCCCGTTAAGAGCCAAAATTAGCTTGGCGTTCGTCAGTTACAAAACAGTCGAAAAGCAAGCCGCGCAAGAGAATAAGTCATCACCAGATTTAAGCCATTACATCGAAGTCGGTGCGGGCGACACCCTACCGCTGTTATGCCAGCAAGTGTACGAACAGCCGCGCTACTACCTTAAAGTGGCCGAATTTAATGGTTTGGTTAACTTTCGTTGCCTTGAACCGGGCAGTGTTTTGATTTTTCCGCCGCTAAATTAATTGACCACCAGAGACTAAGCAAACATGGCAGACTCACCACAACTCAAAGCCGATGGGCAAGTTAACTTCATTGTAAAAGCCGATGGCAAAGTGCTGGCAAACTCTATTGTGGTTACCTCAATAAAAGTCACTCACGCCGTTAACCGAATACCCACTGCAACCTTGGTGATATTCGATGGCGACATGGATAAAAACACGTTTGAGCTGAGTGACAAAGCTGATTTTACGCCGGGTAAAACCGTCGAAGTCAGTGCAGGGTATGGCAGTGCCGCCTTGCCTATCTTCTCGGGCATAGTGGTTAAACAGGGAATATCCATTGGTGGCAAAGGCCGCAGTCACCTTAAATTAGTGTGCATGGATAAATGCCGGCAAATGAGCGTGAATCGCCATAACGCTAATTTTGTTAAACAAAAAGACAGCCAAATTATCACCCAATTGATTGGTGCCCACACCGGTCTTGCAGCCGATGTGACAGCCACCGATTTAGAGCACGAAGAAATGGTGCAATACAATTGCAGCGATTGGGACTTCATGCTGGCCCGAGCCGAGGCCAACGGGTTTGTTGTTATTGTTGAAGATGGCAAAGTCAGTGTCGCACCGCCCAAGGCGCAAAGCCCGCAGCTGTTAGTCACTTGGTCAAACGACTTAATCGACTTTGAAGCCGACATGGATGCCGGTTACCAATATCAAAGCGTTGAAGCGGTTGGTTGGGACATTAAAACCCAAAAGCCAATAACCGAAACCGCTAAAAGCGAGGCCATCACCAAACAAGGCAATATCGACTCAGCCGAGTTGGCCAAAACGCTGGGCGCTAAACCCTATCAGTTGCAATCAACCACACCACTTGAAAAAAACGCACTAAAAGACTGGGCCAAAGCGCAACAAGTCAAATCAACATTG
This sequence comes from uncultured Alteromonadaceae bacterium, assembly GCA_938085045.1. Lineage (GTDB taxonomy): Bacteria > Pseudomonadota > Gammaproteobacteria > Enterobacterales > Alteromonadaceae > JABSOG01. The sequence continues at coordinate 665 of CALKGI010000263.1, read as the reverse complement.
GCCAAAATTCGCGGCAAAATGAGTTTTGCTGGTAACGCCAAAGCCAAACCTGGGGCGAGCATCACTGTAAAAGGGGTTGGTAAACGCTTTGAAGGCGATGTGTATGTCAGTCAGGTAGAGCATCACATTGGTGACGGTTTTTGGCGAAGCGATGTGCAATTTGGCATGTCGCCAAAATGGTCTGCCGAGTATCGAGACCTATCGGCACCGCCTGCCTCAGGGTTAATGCCGCCGGTTGAGGGTTTACAAATAGGCACTGTGCTCGACATAGTCGACAAAAAAGGCTTGTTTCGAATTCAGGTTGATGTGCCAGTGATGCAGGCAAAAACCAAGGGGGTTTGGGCTAGGTTGGCCGGTGTTTACGCCACCAAAAAAGCCGGTTACTTTTTTATGCCAGAGATAGGCGACGAAGTGGTGCTGGGTTATTTCAACAACAACCCTTGCGACCCGGTCATTATTGGCAGTTTGTTCAGCAGTGCCCACGAGCCACCTTATACCCCAGCCAAAGAAAACGAAACCAAGGCTATTGTCAGCAAAAGCGAATTGAAAATCATCTTCGACGACAAAGACAAAATCATGACCATAACGACCCCGGGTAAAAACATGGTGGTGCTCGATGACAAAAAGAAATCGGTTGCGCTGACGGATGAACATGGCAATAGCAT
>CALKGI010000262.1 GCA_938085045.1 uncultured Alteromonadaceae bacterium | reverse complement strand
CGCCGAGTTGTCTAACCACGATTTTGTCGACCAAATGTACCTCAACCTATTCGACAGCCCGCCACCAAGCGATGAATCCCAATTGGTAACCCAGCGCCTAGATGAAAACAACTTAAGCCGCACCACAATGATGCAAACGCTGTTAGCAGATGGCACCCAGTTCGCCGAACAAAACCTATATGCCAACTTCGTTGATGTGCTTAGCCTGTTATTAACCGACCAACAGCCAAGCATTGATGAGCAACGTGGCTATTTACAATCAATGAAGACACTATATCTGCAAAAACAAAATATCACTCAGGGCGTGCTAGCCCCGCTGTTGATGAGTGACAAATTTCGCCAAAGCCGAATGGCAGATATTAGCGCAGCAAAAGCCGATACCGATGGTGATGGCCTCTATGACGGCGAAGAATTTGTTTACGGATTTGATATCAATGTGAAAGACAACGATGTGTTAGGCAACGACCGCTTGTTTGTCAGGCAAATGTTGTTGGATATCAACGGCGAAAAGGCGTCAAGCGAGGCTTTAAACGCCGGGATTGTGGCAATGCAACAAGCAGGCAGTCGTGTTGATTGGGTTAAGCAATTGTTGGCGAAAAACCCAGAGCCTGTTTCTAAGCTATTTAACGCGTTGTACCAACGAAAGGCCAATAAGACAGAGTTAGCTCAGTCTAATGACATAAGTAAGTTGATTGAAAAGGTCTTAAACTCTTCAGAGTATTCACAGCGGTTTTATTAATTTTATTGGTGTGCACGGCGCATCCTGCGAAATGACCTGCAACAGACCCGATATCGAACTTCTTTGGTTCGATATCGGACTACCCTCACTATTCTCCCCCGTTTATAAAACTCAAGTTGTTGATTTTACTTAATATCTACTTTGGTTCGTTTTTTGCTGAATAACACACTCCACATTCAATATAACCATCAAGCCTTAAGGGAATATCATGAGTAATGCAGTCATAACAATGCGTAACATCAGCAAAATATTTGAAACCGAGGCACTGCAAACCCACGCCCTCAATGGGGTTGATTTAACCATTAATCAAGGCGATTACGTGTCTATCTCTGGCCCTTCAGGTTCTGGTAAATCAACCCTGTTATCGTTGCTAGGATTATTAGATTTTCCTACCAGTGGCGATTATTTTATTGAAGGGCTTGATGTCACTAAGCTGTCACTCGATGAGGCAGCCGAAATACGCAATGTAAAAATAGGCTTTGTTTTTCAGTCGTTTAACCTCATTGACGATTTAACCGTTTTTGACAATGTTGCACTGCCTATGCGCTATTACGACAAGAAACCCACGGCCAATCAGATTAAGCAGCGGGTCAATGAATGTCTGGCAATGGTTGGTATTACACCACGGGTCAGCCACTATCCCAACCAATTATCTGGCGGACAGCAGCAGCGAATCGCCATCGCCCGGGCTTTAATCGCCAAACCTGCGATTTTGTTGGTAGACGAACCCACTGGCAACCTCGACTCAAAAAGTGCCGATCAGGTGATGGATGTACTGGGCGAACTCAATCACCAAGGCACCACTATTTGCATGGTCACCCACGACCCACGTTATGCTGATATGGCCAAAACCAAGCTTTGTTTGTTAGATGGTACTTTTCTCAAGTTGCCATCAAACAAGGAGATTGCATGAGTTACCAACTCAAACAGGCCAACATCAGCCTGAACAAAAAACCCGGCTTTGTCGCTTTGGTGATCAGTACTATGGGTTTGACTTTGGGCGCCTTATTGTGTGTTTTGACCCTAGGTTATGTATTGCTGTACAAACCGCTTCCTTATCCCGACCAAGAACGGTTAATGGTTGTTGACCATGCATTTATTGACCAAACACGTAATGGGCAGCCTGGTAAAGTGATGTTTAAGGCTTTTACTTACCCTGCCCTAATGGCCTTACAAAATGAACCAACTGCATTTTTAGAAACCGCATTTATAAGCCGCAAGCAAGGTGTGCTGACCAACCATTCGGCCTTACCCACAGTAGAGGCCACTTATGTGACCCCCGACTGGTTTACGTTGCTCAATATTCCCATGAAATTTGGCCGAGCCTTTACGCCGTCTGAGTCCATTGACAGCTATAACCCAGTGGCGGTGATTAGCCACAAAAGCTGGCAAAACGAATTTGCCGCAACACCCGACATTCTAGAGGAAAAAGTAGAATTTGGCGGCGTTAGCTTCAAAATTGTTGGCGTCACTGCCCCCGATTTTGTCGAACCTCAGGTTTATCGTGTCAGGCGACAAACCCAATTGTGGCTTCCGTGGGATTTTGACCCTCTCAACGAAGCAGACCGAAAAAACTGGGGGCGAATATTTGGTGCGCGCATGGTCGGCAAACTGGCCAATGGCGTTACGCCACGGCAAGCAGAGCAAGTCATAACCCCTATTGTTAATAATCAGTGGCAAGCCGCCATGGCTGGCAACCCACAAAATGCGGGTCGTTCTATCAGGCTAGAGTTACGGTCATTCGAATCAGTGATTTTGGGCGACAGTGCCCAAGTGATTTACTTGTTACTGGCCAGCGTATTTGGCTTAATCGTCATCGCCACCACCAACATTGCCAATTTATTTATGTCGCGCACCGCGCAAAAGCAACGAGCGCTATCGATACAGGCGGCACTGGGCGCCAAAAAACGCCATTTATTTCAAGCTTTATTGGCCGAATCTGCCTTGGCGATGTTTTACTCATTACTATTGGCATTGATGGTGTCGTCAGTTGGTTTTTGGCTATTGCAACAATACCTGCACACTTTGTTACCCCGTATTGAAGAGGTCTCATTAAATGCATTCACCCTTGGGGCAGCCTTAGTGATAGGTAGCCTAATTGCGCTGTTGTTGGCACGCCTTGGCGCAGCTAGTATCAACTACAAAGCACTCAATACCACTTTACAAAGCAGTGGTAAAGGCACAGGTGTTCAGGTCTCTAAGCGGTTACGCCAAGTGTTAATGGTGTGTCAGGTGGCGGTGGCAACGGTGCTGATTTTCGTCAATATCGGTTTGTTTAAAGCTGCTATACAGAGCATTAACACACCTATGGGATTCGAAGCGAAAAACGTGCACAGTCTCACCTTGGCTTCAGCATCTGCCACCTTGCCACCCGCTAACGATGCTTTGCCGGTAATAGAGCAAATCAAGCAAACCTTAACAGCCCTGCCTCAAATAGCCTCGGTCAGTCACACCAGCTCACCGCTAGATACTTTTGGTACTTGGATGCCAGGGCTCTCTACAGTTGGCGGCAATGAGAAGATAAGAGCCGAGTATAAAGTGGTTGATGAGCAGTATTTTCAATTGATAAAACAGTCAAAACTGGCAGGTGAATTTTTTAGCTCACAAGAGGTACGTGACAAAAAATCGGTGATGATAGTCAATGAATCTTTTGCTCAATTATTCAGTGTTAACCCAACCAAACCAATAGATTTTTTGGGCAAAAAACTGGTCTTTAGAGGCGATAAAGCCTTTACCGTAATAGGCGTAGTCAAGGGTATTGAGGTACCAGGCAAAACCAAAGCTATGCCAAGGGTTTATGTCATCAAACGGCCATCTGGCCCCGAGCGCACTCGCAATCGTTTGGCGTTTACAATAAAAACCAAAGACAACCAAAGCGTGAGTCGTCAACAACTTGTCGAGGCGATTAAAGGGGTGAGTAGTCAATTTACGGCCAACCAATGGATGTCGCTCGTTGAAAACCGTCACCAGATGCTGTTCACGCAATACACCTGGGCAATCACAACCGCCGTCTTAACGTTATTGACCATTATTTTAGCGGGCATTGGCCTTTATGGGATCATCAGTTACGCCGTGCAAATGCGCAAGTTCGAACTGGGCACTCGCATGGCCGTAGGGGCAAAACGGGCTGATTTGATTCGCTTGATTATTACAGACAATGTCGGTTCAATGTTGCTAGGGGTGTTGATTAGCGTTATCACTTTGATTGGGCTATTTGCCGCGTCGGGCAATGAATTGCAACTAAACATCACATCTATGGTGATGATATTTATCCTAACTTTTGGGGTAATTAGTTTGGTGAGTTTGTCGGCCTGTTACCTGCCATTACGCGGTTTTATCAACCGCCCCGCGATGTTTAGTTTGCGCAATAATGATTAATTTTTCGCGGCAAAGCTCTCACCCAACGCTTTTATAATATAAAGTGTTTCACTTTGAGGCTTAACCAAGTCGCTCAGGGTATATTGCCCAATATGGCTTAAAAACATTTCCTGAGCGTCGAACAATATAGCCTGTAACTGACAACCCTGAGCTATGCGGCACAATGGCGTTTCGCAATTGACTGGTGCCAAAGTCACTTCCATCAGCGTCACCACATCTCGCAGGTTAATATCAGCGGCATTACGACCCAGCCTCATGCCACCAAACTTGCCACGTACGGCATCAACAAACCCCGCTTTGGCGAGCTTTTGGACAATTTTCATCACATGATCGCGAGAAATATCAAACACTTCAGTGACCTCTTTAATGGTCGCTAATTTGTCTTTTTCGTAACCAGCCAGATAAATTAATACTCTAAAAGCATAATCAGTATGTTTGGTTAATTTCATTTGTAATGATTCCCTACAATATTAACAATTGAACGATAATGCGTTGGTTCTTGACATAAATCAAAAGATGCATTTATAATACCGCTATTAAACAAGCATATTAAATACTCTTTAAGAATAACATTTGGCGGATCGTTTTTCAAAGGTCGCTGTTTGTAAAAGAGTCAATTAAAGCAGTTGGAGAATTAAATGTTATCAGCAAAGACGATAGAAATTGTAAAATCAACGGCCCCAGTTTTGGCTGAGCATGGCGAAAGTATTACCGAGTTGTTTTACACAAAATTATTCGACAACCACCCTGAATTGCAGCACGTATTTAACATGACCAACCAAGCCAAAGGCGAGCAGAAAAAAGCACTCGCCAGCGCGGTGTTTGCCTATGCAACCCACATCGACAAACTTGAAGCGCTTGGTCCTGCGGTCACTCGTATCGCCCATAAACACGCCAGTTTGCAGGTAGTGCCAGAACAATACCCTATTGTTGGTAAGTTTCTACTAGAAGCGATTTGCGATCACTTATCATTGGCAGCCGATGACCCAATCATCACCGCTTGGGGCGAGGCATACGGCGCACTGGCGGCTATTTTTGTTAAAACCGAAGAAGACATTTACCAAGACAATGAAGACAAAACCGGTGGCTGGCGTGGTGATAGAGCCTTTGTTATAAGCCATATTGCTGACGAAGCCGCTGAGGTTAAATCTTTTCATCTAAAACCTAAAGATGGTGGTGCCATTGCCACTTGGCAGCCCGGTCAATATATAGGTGTTAAAACCACCCCAGACACCAGCGAATACACCGAAATTCGTCAGTATTCACTGACCAATGCGCCAAACAATGAAATTTACCACATCACAGTAAAAGCCGATGCCGCCGACCCACAAAATGCCGGTGTGGTATCAAACTATTTACACGCAGCAGCCGTTGGCGACGAAGTGTTGGTACAACCGCCTACAGGTGAATTTGTTGTACAAAGCAATGCCGATGACATTGTTCTGCTTGCAGGCGGCGTAGGCATAACCCCGGTATTGAGCATGTTGCTGGAGCGCATCGACAGCGGCCGAGATGTATCAAAACTGACCTTCATTCAATGCTGTCGTGATGCCAGCCATCACATTAAAGGCGACGAACTTAAAGCCCTAAGTGAAAAGCACGGCTTTAAATATCGTGTGGGTTACGAATTTGGCGAAGGCGCTGATCTTCAAGGGTACCTCAACGCTGATGTCTTAAAAGCGTGGATAGCCAACACCGACACCAAAGCCTATTTCTGTGGCCCTAAGCCGTTTATGGCTGCGGTTAACATGACCTTGCAGCAGATTGGTTTCAGTGCTGATGACCTTCACTATGAAACGTTTGGGCCTAATGTTGGATTGAATTGATTTACTATTGAGAATTATTGTTGAGAATTACTATTGGCTGGAGGAACGGAGGCTAGGCAACAGGGGTGGCGATGGGCCATCACCAGCTGGGGTCAGTGCAAATCAAGTTTTGTGGACAGCTTGCCTGTCCCTGCATTTGATTTGCTTTGACCCCCTTGCACAGCCTCCGTTCCTCCAGCCCCTATTGAAACCCCAACCACTCCAACACCCCACATTTGCCAAAAACCCATTCATAACCAATAATTTAGCTAGTGCCAGTCCAGAAACATAGTTTCTATCTGCCAACTGGCAGGACGGGCGCTATGCAAGCGAAGTCGTAAGGCTTACGTTTCAGTAAGTTAGCGGTTTTCATCCTACTTAGCCTACTGCCGCGCTTGCGCAAAGTTGGCGTTTTAGGATGGACACTAGCTAAGCCACACTCTAACCTTCAACCAAAGAGCAGCTAGCCATGCCACTAGACAAAAGAGAAACCACCTTTCGATTTTTAGCCGAGCCTACCGATGTTAACTTTGGCGGTAAAGTTCATGGTGGGGTTGCCATGAAATGGATTGATCAGGCCGCTTATGCCTGTGCAGCGCTGTGGAGTGGTAAGTATTGTGTCACTGTATCAGTCGGCTCTATTCGCTTTCATCGCCCTATTCTGGTGGGCGAGGTTGTAGAAGTCACCGCCAAAATTGCGCATACAGGGCGCACCAGTATGCATATTTCTGTCAGCATAAAATCAGGCCCACCAACGAATTTACACCTGTTTGAGACCAATCATTGCATTATTGTTTTTGTCGCAACCGACGAAAGTGGCAATACCGTGAAGGTAGACACGTGGACACCTGTCACGCCAAAAGATAAGTTGTTAGAAAAGTATGCAATAGATTTGAAGAATTTCACCCAAGGATTAGACAAAGAATTTGCCAGTGCCTTAGATGGTTGTGAACCTGAGGGGTAAATGACGTAGGAACGAGCTCCAGCTCGTGATTAACTGGCGTAGCCATTTCAATAATGTTTATTACACAGAGTCTGGTTTGTTGTCCGGACTCCAACTTTCAAGCCATTCACCAATCGACTTTTCGTCGATATACTGCCCAGCTTCAACAGATTCCAACGCTTTTTGGGTCTGCGTCCAGCGTAGTTCGTCTGCGTCTTGCGGTCGTTTTTCAGTCATTTACTATAGTCCCTTCGAATCGAGAAATATAATATAGGCGCATTATCGAGCGGGATCAACCGTTAGTGTGACTTTTATTCAAACATTTTGTTGATGTCTTGTGCCGCATCAATTGCCATTAAAAGCTCGCGCTTCTCATCAGCAGGAATAGCGGCCCAATGACAATCATTCAACGCACCATAAATCGCATAAAGCAAATTCAGGCTGGCTGAAACACCAAACGCTTTGACTTTTAAATAAGCGGCAACGG
>CALKGI010000261.1 GCA_938085045.1 uncultured Alteromonadaceae bacterium | reverse complement strand
ATCCCACACCGCGCCAAAGATAAACGACACATCAAACATGTCGAAAAATTCACTATCGGTTGCTCTTGCCGATTCAATAAACGGTGCAATATCAGTGTTTTCGGTTTGAATTGAAAATCCGCTGATGTACATCGCAATTTGACGTGTTGGAATATCCGATTGGCGCAACAGCATCGCATCTTGATAAGTCAATTGCTGAGGAATGTCGTCTTCACTGCTTTCATCTTTTGTTTGCAATTGAATAGAGAATAGCTGTTCGCTTTTACTAGAAATAGGGTTTGCGTCCATCATGTGATAGATAGTTAAAGTGGTCATCGACACACCTATACCAATGGCAATGGCCAGTACCATCAAGGCGCTGATCACCGGCGTTTGTTTTAAACTCAACCACGATAATTTTAGATAATAATTAAACATAAATCTGCTCCTATGCGTTGACTGCGCTGGCCAAACCATCGTAAATCGAGAAGTCGTTGACCTGACCATCGATGATTTGAATGTTGCGCTGGGCGCGACGTGCCAAATCAGGGTCATGCGTCACCATAATAATGGTGGTGCCCTGTTCATTGATTTTTTCAAGCAGTTCCATGACTTGTCTTGCCATAAGCGAATCAAGATTCCCAGTAGGCTCATCGGCCAATAAAAAGCGAGGTTTGCCCGCCAGTGCACGCGCAATTGCAACACGCTGCTGTTGTCCGCCAGACAATTGCGCTGGGTAATGTTTCATTCGAGCCAACAAGCCCACTTTCTCTAATGCTTCTTCGATACGCACTTTGCGCTCTTTAGCACTAAAACCGCGGTATCGCAGTGGCACATCAACGTTGTCGAATAGGTTTAAATCAGGAATAAGATTAAACCCTTGAAAGATAAATCCAATTTTTTCGTTGCGAATCTTTGAACGCTCACGATCGTTAAGCGAACTAATATTCACATCATCTAAAATGTAGTCACCACTACTAAAAGTTTCGAGCAAACCTGTGATGTTCAAAAAGGTCGTTTTACCTGAGCCTGAAGGGCCTGTGACCGACACGAATTCGCCCTCTTTCACATGCAAGTCTAATTCTCTTAACGCATGGGTTTCGATAACGTCGGTGCGGTAAACTTTTGAGATCTTGTTCATTTTTAACATGAGGTAATTCCTTATGACGAATGCGTTTCTTGGTATGAATTGGTAGGCGGGTGATTTATCCCCGCTTTTTGTTCTTTAACGAAAGAGCTTTTAGCGAATAAGCACTTGTTTAGCTTGTTTAAAGGTATCGAGACTAGAGATCACCAGTCGGTCGCCTTCTTTAACGCCGTTTATGAGTTCGACGTGACTAATACTGCTGGCCCCAACTTCGATGTTAACCATTGATGCGGTGTTTTGACTGACGATATAAGCAAATTTGCCGCCACCAGATTGAACGAAGGCACCGCGTTTAATCATCAAGACATCGGCTTTGTTTTCTAATAATACTCTGGCGGTAACGCGTTGATTTTGTCTGAGACTAATACTGTCTTGGCTGTCGAACCGTACGCGAGTAATGACTTGGTTGTTATTAACCTCAGGTGAAATCGATGCAATGTAACCTTTGATGGTTGCACCGTTAACTTTGATTTCGGTTTCCATGTCTAACCCAATGTCGTCGGCGAAATTCTCTGGTACCAATAACTCAGCTTCATAGGCAGTTAAATCAACCACAGTTAGCAATGCTTGGTTTTGACGAACCTGTGAGCGCTGTTCTACCAATAAATTACCAACAACCCCTTCAACTGGGGCTTTTATTTGTAATTCAGCTATTTGACGCAACAAGTCGTCTACCACCAACTGCTGGCGTTTAGCGTCGAGTTCGCCTGTTTTAATTTCAAAAGCCAGCTGGTCTTTTTTCAGATCAGCTTCTTGCGAAGCATGATTAAAGGCCAGTTTGGCTCGAGCTAAGTCGTCTTCGGCCTTTTCAAAATCAATTTGACTAATTAACTGTTGGCCGATTGAGATTTTAGCCCGGCGCTGTTCACGTTTAGCGGCGGTAAGCGCAACTTCGGCCATATCTAACGTTTGCTGTTGTTTAAGGGTTTCGCTTCTTACGTTTAGTTTTTGACGTTCAAGGGCAATGGTTAAGCTTTCGAATACCGATTGCTGCTGCTTTAATTCATTGCTCAATTCTGGGCTGCTCAGCCGTGCAACAATTTGGTCGACCTTAACCACATCGCCCGGTTGCACCAATAAGTGGATGTTACCGGGCACTGTGCTATAAACCGAAGGCGCATGCGCCGCGACGATTTTACCGGTCGCTGAAATATCCCTGACAAATGCACCACGGGTAACGCTGGCCATGCGCAGGGTGTCTGCTTTGACCGAGATCTCGTTGTTTTGCCATTGCGTGTAGCTTGGGTAGGCCACGGCGACACAAGAAAGTGCGGCAATGCCTGCGACAATCCACTTTGCCTGTTTTATCAGAGGTGATTTTTGCACCACTTTGGTGTCTTGGGCTGAAGTATCTTGAATCATGAAGCTGCCGATGGTTATGTGAATATGACAGTGGTAAAGCGATAACTGTGCCAACTCAAATTAATTCCCTATCTCTATGTTATTTAACGACTTTTACCATAGCGTCCGATTTTTCGAAGTGTCCGCGGACAGTAATGAAAGTGTCCGGTGTAACGAACACCGGACACCGGACAGATAGGCATTACGGTACTGTGGTCACTGAAAACTCAGCTTTTACACACCATAAACCCTAAAGTTTATGGTGATTTTGTGCTTTTATCGCCGATAAAGCATTTCGTTTGGCTAGAGATCGTGTAGAATATCGCGCAATCTGTTTATAAGTTATGAATGCCGTTACTCGAACTGGCTGAGATATAGAGAAATCATCATGAAAAAACTAGCAATTTCAATGTCACTTGTTTTAGGTTTAGCCGGTATGGGTTTGAGCAGCGCTGCTAATGCTTTTGAAGGCGATGCCGCCGCTGGCAAAAACAAGGTTGCCATGTGCGCCGCTTGTCACGGAGCAGACGGCAACAGCCCAGTTGATGCGTACCCTAAAATCGCAGGTCAGCATCCAGAATATATTTACGCCCAATTAAAAGCCTTCAAACAAGGCATGCAAAGCGGCGGCAAAGAAGGCCGTAACGACCCTGTTATGGGCGGTATGGCAATGGCATTGAGCGATCAAGACATGAAAGATGTTGCCGCTTTTTATGCAAGCAACGAAATGAGCGAAGGTACCACGCCTAAAGAAGTGGTTGCAGCTGGTAAGAAATTGTACACCGCAGGTGACGCAAAACGCGGCATTCCAGCTTGTACAGCTTGTCACGGCCCACGCGGCACAGGCATGGCATTGGCAGGTTTCCCAAAAATAGCTTTCCAACACGCCGCTTACAACAAAATCTCTTTAGAGAAATTTCGTGATGGCTCACGCAACAGCGACACTAATGGCATGATGCGCGACATCGCTGCCAAGTTGACTGACAAAGACATCGAAATCTTGACTAAATACTTGGGTGGCTTGCATTAATTAGCTACTTTATCTAGTCATAAAAAAAACCGACTGATGTCGGTTTTTTTATGTCTGGAGAAAAGTAGTGGGCGTTCCAACCAAATGGGTGGATTATCCTATACCAATGACATTAATTCACTGGTCTGATTTTGCCGATGTGTCGGACCAATTGCAAAAATAAGCAGTAGCAAGGCATTAATCGCCGCCACTAGTCACTCTAATGGCAAGATTAATAACGAAGCTAATGCTTATTTTAGC
>CALKGI010000260.1 GCA_938085045.1 uncultured Alteromonadaceae bacterium | reverse complement strand
ATAACACCGCAGACCCTGCCATAAAGGCTTTTGAAGCCTTAGAAGTTGCCCATCAAGCTGCTGCGCATCAAAAGCGAGAAGACAAAAGCCCTACGAACCAAGAGCAAGGGTCTTCAGCAATTCATCAATGGCTGAGCACGCATCCACCTACACCAGAGCGGATAGAGCATATTCGACAGATTGTTGAAGCATCAAAATCTAAGTAATGGTACTGCTGCCAACATTTCATATTGTATTGTGATCGCCGTTTGTTTTTTGGCAGGATAGGGCGTTCGCCTTTTTACTTTGTATTTTAAATGTTGACACTTACAAGCCAAGTCCCCTATAATTAGTCTCGATTAAAGCTCCAGAGGCTGTCGGGTTTAAAATCACCTCATCGCGGTCCTCCGACATTAAATCGATTATGTTCAATGCCGCAGGACACCTACAAATTGATTATTTGTCGGGCAGGTCTCGTTACTTTGCCAAACTGGGCGATAAATACAGGCTAGTGAAGGTTATTGATAACAATCAAAACCAAATGGTTTTGCAGTATCACAATAATTTACTGAGCAAAGTGATTGGTGATAACCATCGTTTTGTCGCCATTGAACGCAACGATGCGGGCCGGATTATAAAGGTTACAGATGACCAGCAACGAGCTGTGACTTATCAATACAACAGCCAAGGTTTACTCGTTGCGGTCAGTGATTTGGGCGAGCATCTTTGGCGATACAAATATAAAGGTAATCGATTACTGCATAAAATTATTGACCCAAATAATCAAAGTGCTGGTGTGTTCAAATATGGTAAAGACGACAGAGTTAGTGCTGTTAAGGTCCGCTCGGTAGAGCACCAGTTTCTGTACAGCAACAAAACGACAATTGTAAAAAACGCTGATGAAAAAATAGTCACATTCGGTCAAAACGATGCAGGGCGCACGACTGCTGTTACTGATGATTCAGGCTCTGTCAGTCGCATTACGCTCAACGAAAACAACCAAGTAGTAGAGCTTTGGCAAGACGAGATTCGCCAAGCGCAGATAATTTACGACGACAATGCTCGTCCAGCCCGTTATGACATTAGTGGCAAACCAACCCAAGTTCAAAACGGTGTTAACCAATATGCCTACCAATATGATCAACACGGTAGGTTAAAAGCAGTGTCGGGCAATGGCGTAAATTCAAGTTATGTTTATGATGCCAAAGGCAATTTGCTTGAGAAAAACACCGCCAAACTCAGCAGAGCATACACTTATGACAAAAACGGCGATGTGCTGAGCGAAACCGAACGCTTTGCTGGCATTAAATCGCCCACTACAACCTATCAATACAACAATGATGGTTTAGTAACTTCAATGGTGCAGAGCAATCAGATATCGGCATTTGAATACAATGCGGTGGGCAAACTCAGCAAAGTAATCTTTCCAGATGGCGCCAGCCATAGTTATCAATACAACAAGTTGGGTTTTAGAATCCTCACTCAGCGCAGCGACAAAACCGCTGTTGAATATAATTACGATGCCGTAGGCAACCTTATAGGAACCATTAAACTTGGTAGCAATGGACTAGAGACGGGACGGCAAAATCAGGTTTTGAACAGTGACAATCAATTGACCCAGAGCAATGCCAGCGGCGCAACGCCGATGCAGGTAAAATATTCGCAAAGTGGCAATCCTGTTCAAATTACTCAAGGTGACTGGCAGGCTACGTATCAATACGACCGCTTCGACAGATTGTTGGCCGTTGATGAAAGCAAAACAGGTCAAGCGAGTTATCGGTATCAACAAAACGAAGATGACATACGCCTGCAACTCGACACCCGCACTAAACCAGTGAAAAGCCAGCAAAGTAAGGTTACTGCTAACAACCAATCACAAAACCAATTACTTTATGCACGAGCCCACGGCACACCTTGGCAAGCGGTGATTTGGTCATCTGCATTGTCAAAACTACTGGTGCCGTCGCCTGAACAAATCAGCGCGCCAGATGATGGCTTTCAATCGTCAAAACAACGCAGAAGACTTTATGATGCCAAATCTAAAATTAAGGCGCATCAGCACAATTTCGACAAACCGTCGAACATTTCTACGAGACCAACAGAATATTTCGAGGCTAACTGCACTAGTGACACTGGCGGTCCGGGCGACCTTAATGACAGTGGTGGTATCGGGAGCGATTGCTTTTTGTATGGCGTAATACTGGATGCCGCCAGCACTATTACCGTGGGTAATCCGTACTCCTTTTCGGCTTATTCTGTGGCAGACGATAAGTGCGTAACAACAAACTATAATTTTTCAATAGACAACGTGGTGGTGGGCCAAAGCCAATCGGGTTATTTTCCTTATACCTTTTCTCAACCGGGCCAACATTCGGTTGAGGTTAGTGCCGAGTGTTCTTGCGGTGGTTATTTTAAATGGGATGGCATGACAATTAATGCGCAGTGTCCTGCAAATTCTATTACCACACTTGCAGGCAGTTGCGTTACTTCTGTTGGACTAAATGCGCCAAGCAAATTAACCTTATTGGATGAATACACCTTCACTGTGGCAATTGTGCCCTCAACGGTTGCTATTGATAATTACCAATTCGAAATAAGACGAGAAAAAGGGGATGCTGCTGTTTGGCACACGCTTTACAGCGGGCCGACTTCAAGTTACTCAGACTATGCCAAAGTGGCAGGTCATTTTTTGATTCGAGTGCGCTTGACTTCCAATGACCAAGAATACCTCTCGCCAGCGCGCAAGCTAGAGGTGCAATTTCCGACATTTGCCAATATTATAAGTAGTAGTGATGTACGAGCTAGAACTGGTGAAGTATGGGATGACATTTTGGCTGAAACTAACGTAGATTGGCGTCGAGAAAAGGGGCTGTGGATCTTCTTGAATACTGCGACTAAAAAGTATGAGTTTGGGCCAATTATTAATGGGCCAAAGGTTGGACATTTGACCGGTGCTGATATCGCTATGACCAGTCCACACGATATACCCGGTGAGAAACTCTTTGATCCTATGACCTACGTTGTCGCCTCTTTTCATGGTCATACGCCTACCTTTTATAGACCTGTTGACAGGAGGGTTGGTGCATCCGATAAGGATAAAAAAGCTGACTTTGCGACAGGAATAACTGGTATTGTTTTAGATTATATTGCTGTATCAGGGGGGCTCATTCCAGCAGGGCATCCGCTTGGAAGTCCTGCGAATTGGTATCATGTTCCTGAATCCATGAGGATAACACCAGAATGAAAATTAGATTAATAGTAATTATCCTGTTCTTCATCGGCTTTAATTGCCGGGCAGCACAGCCACAGTGGCAGTTAAGTGACCTTATTATCGGTGATTGTGCTTTCAAGGACCGTTGGCTGGTTTATCCTGGCAGTCCTGTGCCGCCTGAAATCGTAAAAAAGGGTATCACATCTGATATGACTGAAGCCATTGAACGAGAAAAGAAGGTTTGGTACAAAGAAGAGCGAGAAGCTTCTATCAAGAATAAAGAGGCATTGACGATAAGTAACTATTGGCATTATCAAGGTGAAATCAGAAGGATTAAAGAACCACAACATAAAGACCTCAAAGAAGAGGCTACTTTGGCTTTTCTCAACAGGATGCATCAAGTATTTTTACAAAGGGGTATCCCGGTAAAAGAAAAACGCAAAGTCATTTTGTGCAAAAGAAAAGAATTACTGATTAGCTATTACAATGGAGACCCAGACCCTAGCTCACAATATTCTAGTGTTGATTTCATTGTGTATGGTGATGCTAAAACTGGTGAGTTTATTACACTATTGTCCGGTGAGTAGGTAAACCTATCGCAGTGTTGTCAGATGGATAAGTTGTGACTTTTTGTGTTACGCCTTAACAAAGTCAATAATGTCGAGCTATTAAAGAGCACATCATGTTGAAGGCCAATTCGAGGCTCTAGTGTCCATCCTATTGTGAATGTCGAAGCTTCAAGCCAAAATGACGTTACTCTCACCAAACTCACCCCAATAATCCAATGTATCTTTTGCATCACCCCCGCATCACATCTACTATGCTGATTCATGTAATTCCTAAAAAAATAATTCGAGCCCACCATGACAGCACAGTTATCGCCTATTCAAGCAGGTAAACGAATCGATATATTAGATATCATCAGAGGTTTTGCCCTGATTGGTATTTCACTGATGAATATTGAATGGTTTAGCCGCCCTATGGCTGAATTGATGCAATTAGATTTGGCTGCAACAGGCGCCGACCATAGTGCAGGGTGGTTGGTCAAAACCTTTGTTGAAGGTAAATTTATCAAGCTGTTTTCGCTGTTATTTGGCATGGGCTTTGCGTTGATGTTACTTAAGGCAAAAGACGCTAACCGACCGTTTACCGCGTGGTTTACACGAAGAATGCTGGTGTTATTTGTGTTGGGTTTGGCGCATTGGGTATTTTTATGGGGCGGTGATATTTTGCACGGTTATGCGTTCGCGGGATTATTGCTACTTGGTTTGGTTATTGCGCTACAGACGCCGTTTTTGCAACGGTTTAATCATCCAGTGACATTTTTACGCATAGGCTTGGCAATGATTTTGGTGCCCTTCGCCCTGTCTATATACCAAGGGACTGTTAATGGTGTTACTCAAGACTTCACTCAAATGTCAGCTGAGTGGGCACAAGAAGAATCCGTTAACGCGTCTGTTGAAAGGCTCAGAGCTAAAGCGCTAAATAGCTCGACTGAACAAGGCCAAAATTATTTTATTTCATTAAAAGCTCAACATCGGTTTGAGGACGAAAAAGACGCTCAGGCATATGTCGCTCAAGAGCGCGAAATTTTTACTAACGGTAGTTATTGGCAGGCCACCGAGTTCAGACTGGCAGAAATGCTGTCGTATTTGACAAGCCCGTCACTGTACACCGGTCTCGCTTATCATGGCGTATTTTCGCTGTCACTGCTTTTGGTGGGTTATTGGTTTATCGCGGCAGGTGTGATGCGTGAACCTAAAAAGCACCTACCGCTGTTCAAACAAATGGCAATATTGGGCACCTCTTGCGGGTTAGTATTAAATATTGTTGGGGTAAATTTGTCGCTGCATCCTGCCATTCAAAACGTCGATGCCGTTTATTTTATGGCTTATACCATATCGTCTTTAGGCGAATATATGTTAAGCGCAGGGTATCTTGGTCTGTTGGTATTGGCAGTTCAAACTGATTATGGGCGTACTTGCTTGTCTTGGTTTGCACCAATGGGCCGTATGGCGTTAACCAACTACATTATGCATTCGGTGATTTTGGTCGGCGTTTTTCATGGTTATGCGGGGCAAATGTACGGTTTAATTTCTCGTTCGCCGCAAATGTTAATTGTCGCGGCAATTATTCTATTTCAAGTGATAGTGTCGGCTTTGTGGCTGAAAGCTTTTCGTTTCGGTCCGCTTGAGTGGTTATGGCGTTCGTTAACTTACCTTAAAGTTCAACCGATGAAACGCTGAATTAACGTGCTCAAATGGCTTTGTAACTTGCTATACGCGGTTAACTTAATTACACTGCGGCACGTTTTATAATCAATAAGTACCTGTACCAAACTGATTGGTAGCGTAAAAAGGAGAGTTGTAGTGATATTTTTATTGGGTGATACCATTAAGGAAAAAATAACAGGCGGCGGTAACCATGACTGCCCCGTTTGTAAATTAACCAAACCTTACAACGATGTGGTGCAAAAATGCTGGGCCACCGTCATGTTTATTCCCCTCATACCTTACGATATTCTGGCCCAATACCGCCAATGTACTGGGTGCGGCCACACCTTTATTGGCGATGAAAGCATCGATGCCCAATACAGCCAGCTTCAGTTATGCGTTTGTTACTGCTTGGCTTATATCGTCAAAGCTGAAATAGACGTTGAGTGTGGCGAGGCGTTATATCAAAAAATCTATCAAAGACTTTGCGGTGATGACTGTCCATTTACCTTTGATGAGGCGACCAAAATGACCCACAGTGATGAGGGCAGTATTTTTGAGCGCTTAAAATCAAGAAAACAACTACTCGATTGGTCTGGCAAATTGATGATTATTGAAGCCTGTTATTTGGTTGTTGCCAGTTTACGCCAGTTAAACCACGATGATACCGTTGGACTGAATATGATAGGTTCGGCACTAGATGTTGATATGACTGTGGTTAAGCAAGTGATACAACATTCGAATATTGCCAATTAATTGAGGTATGCGTGAAAACCATTAAACTTGCGATTATCGTTCTAGGCCTGTGCGTGTTCACTTTGGTGATGTCATGGTTTGTCGTTTTAAATGTTTATGCTTATTTTATTGACGATGCGCCCTATGTTGTCGGTAATGCATTTTTTATTACAGAGATAATTTTCACCTTTTTGCTCTATTCATTGGCCAGTTTTGCGGTGATTAAAATCACCAAATTACCACCCTTTGTCGCCGCGCTGCCTGTTGGTATGACAGGTTTGGTGGTGTATTACTTCGAGATGGGGGGATTAAGTTGTTTAGGTGTATGCGGTCCGCCTTTGTGGTATGACTTATCTTCATTTTTTAAACACCTGCCAGCAAGTATCCTAGTCAGCTTGATTGTTTTATACCAACAAAAAAAGCAAGCGCAATTGCACGGCTACGCACATGAAACTTCATCATTTAACTATAAAAGACCCATGCTTGTTTTTACATTGATTGGGGCTGTTTTGATGTTGTGGGGCGGGTTGGTTTTTTCAAATACCAGCAAAAACACCCAAGCGGTTGTTTTACACTCAAAATCACTGAATGAAACCCGCAAGGCCCTTGTTTATTTACCTGATGAATATGATCAAAACAAAAAATACGATGTACTGTATACGCTTGACGGTCAAAGCTTTCAAAGTGGCATTCTTGCTGCGGTAACGGCAAGATTATTGGCCGTTACTGGGTTTATTCCGCCCATTATTCTGGTCGCTATTGATGGGCAAGGTAAGCGAAAACGCGACTTTAATCTAGCCAATGCTAAAACGGTAGATGGCAGAGACTTGTCGGGCGCGGCGAGTGTTTACTACCGGTTTTTGACTAACGAACTCATCCCAAAAATAGACCAATCTTTTAGTACTACCGGTCAACAATTACTGTCAGGGCATTCTTTTGGTGGAATATTTGCAGCGTATGCTTTTATTGAAAACCCCGATACATTTGATGGTTATTTTGCTTTTAGCCCTTCTTTTAATGATAACGACAAATTGGTTGAAATGTTTAAAGCTGCACTTAATGAAAAGGTTATATTGAATCAATTTTTCTACATGAACCTCGGTATCGAGGGCGGTGATATGCGGGCGTCTTTTAAACAGGCTGAGATTGCGCTTCGAGATGAATCGCCAGCGGCACTAAAATCGAAAGTCAGTTACTGGGCGTTGCCTCATGCGTTGATTATGGTGCCTGGTTTTTTTGATGCCTTGTATTCTTACTATCAAGATAAGGTGCGGTAATAGGGTTATACTGACTGATAAAGCCCTTAATATGCAGGTGTCGGGCGAATGTCGTGTCAAATTCGTAACCGACACCAGTAAAATCAGTCAATTATTGTGATTCAGAAGTACAGAGGCAAATTTTATGATTCTCAAAGAACTGCGCATTAGTCAGCTGCTTTCACAAGAGCAACTGGCGCAAATGTCTGGATTGAATGTTAGAACTATTCAGCGCATTGAAAGTGGTAAAAAAGCCAGTGTAGAGTCTCTAAATTGTCTGGCCGCTGCACTAGATGTTGAAGTATCAACCTTGAATCAGGAGAAATTTATGACAGATAAGAAGTCAGATAATTGGCAGAAATTGCCATTTTTTATGAAGGTTTGGTTTGCGTCCAATTTTTTAAGCGCTAGGCCTGTTAGAAAGTCAGCCATTCGAATTGAAACATTGCTACACATCAGTGGGTTTTTAACGTGTTGTTTAAGCCTTATCAGTGAGGCTTTATTGCCCGGTGGTTTAATGTTACTCGCCAGCGCCTAAACGGCTAGTTATGGATAAAAAGATGAAAAAAACGACAAGCATCCTCATTGGTGTAGCATCAGTTATATTACTTGCTGTTTTTTTTGTTATTAAGGGTGAAAAACCAACGGCAGCACCAACATCATTGCGACAGTCGAGTCCAACTTCATTAGCAAGCTCAAAACCAACACTCAAAACCGTTCAAAGCCCAGTTCAAATTGCAGCTCAAAAACCGCCAAATACATCAAGTGAAAAAGTCAATAAATGCATCAGCCAAACAGCACTTCAAGACAGTGACGAGTTGTTGGTTGCCCAAGAATACCTCTATGAATTAGCAGGTTTTGGCCGGGTAGATAACGAAAACTACCTTAATGAACCGCAACTGCTGGCGCAAGCTCAAGCGAGTAATACTTATGCGATGTTAATATTGGGCAAAAACTACCTTTGGCACACCCAAATGGAAAGTTTTCAGGCCATGTCGACCCGGCCAGCCGATTTACCCCAGCGGGAAAACATACCGCGCCCGTTCGATCAAAAAACCATGGACAAAGCCTTATATTGGCTCGAACAAGCGGCATTGCAGGGTGAGTTTGGTGCGTTAGACAGCTTGTCTTACGCATATGCTGACCAAATGTATCATGTAAGGGATATCGAGCCGATTGATGAAGACAAAGTGCAAACCTTGTTATTAACATCTAAAGCGTATAAATCGCTTGAGATTTGGTTGCTGCCAGAGGTGTTTGGGCGCAATTATAAGCTCGTACCACAGGGGTTGAGCGAAGAGCAACGCACTGAATTTGATAAAATCCTCAGTCAATTACAAACCAACTGGACGCAAAACCGCCAAGATTTAGGCTTTGATAGCGAACTTCGCCTCGAAATACCACTAAAGGCGCGCAAGTATCAGCAGTTGGCATCACGCGCGTGCAAACCCTAGCTACCCAAAAACGAAGATGCTGCGCCACAGAAACGCCTTTGCACAAAACTCGAATTATGCTATGTTCTTTTTTCCCGTTTCCTTGAGTAAAATGACCCATGCCAAAGGCTAGTGAAGTAAAAAAGAATACCGCAATTGAATATAACAATGGTGTTTACGTTATTAGAGATATCGAACGTTCTGTACCACAGGGCAGGGCGGGCGGCAGCTTGTATCGTATGCGTATGTACAATGTTGTTTCTGGTCAAAAAGTCGATGAAACTTTTAAAGACAGTGACATGCTCAATTTGGCCGATTTGGTTCGCCAAGGTGTGATGTTCTCTTATATCGACGTTGATGAATGCGTGTTTATGGATAACGAAGATTACACTTTGTTTCATTTGAACAAAGAATCAATTGCTGACGAAATGTTATATATCGATGAACATACTCAAGGTATGCATATCGTTTTAGTTGATGGCACACCTGTTGGCATCGATTTACCGGCCAGTGTTGATTTGGTGATCACCGAAACCGCCCCTTCGCTTAAAGGCGCCTCTGCCAGTGCACGTAACAAACCTGCCCTGTTGAGCACCGGTTTAACGGTTCAAGTACCTGAGTACATTGCAACCGGCGACAAAATTAAGGTCAATACCGCTGAACATAAGTTCATGGGTAAAGCTGATTCAAAATAGCGTTTATTCGTAAGATGGGCCAACTGCAAGGATGCAGGCGTTAGCGTTATGCCAGTAGTCATTGCCAAGCGCTACTCAAGGCCCGTCATTTTCGAACACACACCAATCAAAAGCGAACAACTCGACCTCAATATAAACCACCCTCATCATCTAACACATTGAAATAACTGCAAATTAAAACTTGGCACACATCTTTCTTAATGATTCTCAAACCTTGTTCGAATGAGAGATGTAATGAAAATACAACTGAATCAAAAATCCCCGGTTAAAATGATTGCCTCAAGCGTTGTGCTTGTTTCATTGCTTTGTTACGCCGCCTATACCATCAGCTCACCTGCCTCTAAACAAGTGGCGTTTGAGCAATTGGACTTTGCTACGGTAAAACAAGGTGACTTTGATATTTATGCCAGCAGTTTTGGTGAATTCGCCTCAGCCAAAGAACGGTTACTAACGGCGCCTGCGCTGGGTAAAGTCGCACAGATTATGGTTCGCCCGGGCGCGCAAGTGAGCGAAGACACAGTGATATTGCGCCTGACCAACCCCAAACTTGAACAAGAAGTGAATCAGGCCAATGGTCAGTTGGCGCAAAACAAAGCCAAACACGAAGCGTTTAAATACGAACAACAAAACGATAGGCTCAATTATCAAGGCACCATTGCCAGCATCGAAGCTGACCTTGAAAAAGCGCAACTAGATTTAACCGTCAATCTTGAGCTTAAAGATTTAGGCGCTGTGTCGAAACTCGATTTGTTAAAAGCACGACTGTCGGTAAAGCAGCAAACCAAACGACTGAATTTTGAAAAGCAAAAGTACCAGCAGTTTTTGCAAATGCAAAACTATCAACTAACCCAGTCGAATATCACCGTTGAGCAACAAGGCTCGCAAGTTAAATTACTCGAACAGCAGTTACAATCTATGCACGTTAAAGCGGGTATTGAAGGCACGTTGCAAACCCTTGAGGTTGAACTGGGGCAAAGTGTTCAACTGGGTCATTCGCTGGCCAAAGTGGGATCTGATAAAGAATTGATTGCTCGCATTCGATTGCCACAGCGTCAAGCCGACCAAATAGACCTCAATGCCAAAGTGATTATTAACACCCAAAAGGGTTTAATTGACGGCCATATTTCTCGCATTGAATCTCTAGTGACCAACGGCTCTGTTTTGGCCGAGGTTGCCATCGACGGACCATTAACCAGCAATTCTCGACCGGCGCTGCCAGTATCTGCACAGGTGTTTGTTAAACATCAACAAAATGCCATGTACATTGAGCAAGTGGCAGGATTACGACCGCGCACGACCCAATCTGTTTTTGTCCGCAACACCGAAAACTCACTACAAAGAATAGACATCACTTTAGGTGACTTGTCTCAAGACAAATTAATGATTGTTGATGGTTTGACGCTAGACCAGCAAATCGTCAGCAATAACACCAGTCAATATGCCAATTTTAACCAATTATCCATTACCTATTAAAGCCTTAGCCAGTCACTGTAATAAAGGAAATTCATTATGACTTTAGTCGTTAACATGCAAAATATTCATAAGCATTATGACAATCAGCAAATTCAAACCCACGCTTTGCAGGGCATATCTTTAGAGATATATCAGGGCGAATTTGTGTCTATCTCTGGCCCTTCTGGTTGCGGAAAATCAACGTTACTGTCGATAATGGGCTTGATGGACTCGCCAAACGAAGGGCAATACGAAATAGCCGAGGTCAACACCACTGGGTTAAAGGTTGATCAACGAACCCAAATCAGAAATCAGCATATTGGCTATGTTTTTCAATCATTTAACCTGATAGATAGCCTTAGTTGCTTTGATAACATCGCTATGCCCCTTGAACATCGCAATGAAAAAAAGGCCGTTATAAAACAACGGGTAGAAGAAGTACTGGCACAGGTCGACATGTTGCATAAAAAAGACTATCGGCCAAATCAACTGTCTGGCGGTCAGCAACAGCGCATCGCGATAGCGCGGGCATTGGTCGGCAAACCAGACCTGATTTTGGTCGATGAACCCACGGGTAACCTCGACAGTAAAAATGGCGATCAGGTGATGTCACTGCTCGAACAGCTCAACAAGCAAGGCTCGACCATTGTGATGGTAACTCACGACAGCCGCTATGCGCGCTGTGCCGACAGGCAAGTGCAATTGCTAGATGGACAAATTGTCACAGAGCAGCAATTAATGGGGGCCGCATGAGTATTTATAAAAAAGCATTTATCAGCGGTATTGCCCGGGTGTTTACTTTGCCTCGTTTGAGCATTCCATTGATCATGACACTAGGCCTTACTTTAGGGGCTGTGTTAAGTGTTATTGCCATTTCGTCTACCTTGCTATACCAACCGCTTAAAGGTGTTAAAAACGAACAAAGCATTCAATCTTATGATTTGAGGTTTACTATCACCGAAGACATTTCTGCTTCATTTTGGAACATCAAGCGACTCGCCCAAATCAACATAGAATTTAAAGATTTAGGTCTTTGGGCTGGGGTAAGAACCACAACATCGGATGTCAACATTGACGATATCAGCTTTGCCATAACCCACCACCTTGCCTCTAATACCATACAAGATGTGCTGGGTACTCAATTGATCATCGGAGAGGGGGTAAATATTGCTAATCCAGCAAAATATGTTTGGATTTCAAACAGTTTGTGGCAGCAAGCTTATGCTAGTCAAGACAGCGCTATCGGCAGTTTAATCACTTATAAAAAGGAATCTTTTATCATAGCCGGTGTGCTCGAAGATTTATTGGCAGTCGCCTCTAATGAGTCGATATTGCCAGCCCAACTATGGCAAGTAGCTGATTTAACCACCTCGTTGGCGACCACAGATAGTGGTCAAATCAGTAATCAGTTCAATAGCTTATTGCTTAAAACGAGTGATTTGCAGGCACAGAAGTTGACAGAGGAACAAATCAAAGCGTGGATGACCGAGTACGTGACTGAACAATTTGAAGAACCAGCGCGTTTTCTTAGTTTTATGGCGAGTCAAAAGCTGACTCTTAAAGTCGTCAATTATCGTGAGCAATTACTGGGTGAAAGTAGGCCTTTACTGATGGTGCTTGGTGCTGCGGTTATCGGTTTACTGTTAATGGCTACGCTCAACTTACTTAACTTATTCATCGCTCATTATCAAAGTCGCAATAAAGAATTGGCGGTTCAACTGAGTATGGGCGCCAGCTTGTTTCGTTTACGCCTGATGATATTGCTCGAAAACCTGCCTAGTTTTGTGTTAGCCGCCATCAGTGGTTTGCTAGTCACTGGTTGGATTGTCAAAAGCCTGCCTATTATCGCAGGTAACAGTTTACCAATGATTGACATCATCGCTATAGACACCATTACTGTGGTTTGTTCTTTTATGGTGATTGGCTTATTAGCCGGGTTGTTTAGCTCACTGGCTTTGATTGATATCGACAAACAAGCGCTGGCCAATAACTTAAACGGCAGTGGCAAAGGTGTACAAGGGCAGGGCAATCATTGGTTAAGCCGCTCTTTAATGGTGATACAGCTATCTTTGGCATCGATACTTTTGACAGGCTCAGTGATGCTGGCAACGCAGAGTTATGAGGCGGTATACGCCGATTTGGGTTTTGAGTTTGACAACACTTACCACGTTAGTTTAAACATTCAAGACCAAAAATGGCGTGGCGAATTGCGAGATTTTGAGCATTATTTTGGTAGTGAGGTTCAGCAATTACAATACGCTGTTGGAGACAAAGTAGAACAATTGGTGCCTAACGCCAAAGTAGCCATTCACGCCGAACCCCCGCTGAGTGATACTTTTAACATTGGTGCTTTTAGAAACAATAACGACGAAGCACAAATGATTATATTCCAGCGCAAACAGCTCAGTGCTAATTACTTCGACACTTTTGGTATTACTGTGCTGGCAGGCGCCAATTTAACTCAGGCGCAAATTGCCGACAACGCACCTCGCGTGGTGATAGATACGTCGATGGCCAAATTGCTTTTCCCAAACAAAACGCTTAAACAAGTGGTTGGGCTGCCCATTATTGGCCTTGAAGAAGAAAGAACCATGATTGTTAATGGCGTTGTCGAGGTTATCACCCCGCGAGCTGGCGGTATTAACAGCAACAATCCACCTGCGATTTACACCAATGATTTGGGCCGTCAAAACGACATTAATCTGACTATAATCATGCCATCAGGCAAGCCTTTAACGGCCGATATGTTAGCTCAGAGTTTGTCAGCCCAGTTTCCTCGGTTGAATAACTTAACGGTTACATCTATGCAAGAACGTTGGCTCGAACAAACATTAACTCAAAGGGTTAGCTTGTGGATTATTCTGACCATGACGTCGCTGACCATATTATTGGCGGCTATTGGCGTTGCGGGGCTGACTCAAATGACCACTTTTCATCGTAAATATGAGCTGGCCATTCGTATGGCAACAGGGGCTAAACAAATGAAGCTGCTGCAATTTGTGTTAAAAGATGCGTTGTGGATGTTGTTAATCGGGCTGGGGTTGGGTTTTGTTATCTCGGTTATTGGCTACAAACAACTGATACAAGTGATAGATTTGTTACCACAGTTTAATTGGCTTACTATAACGACACTTGACCTCGGTTTGGTCGTGATTGTGTTAATGTCGGTGATATTGCCCGCATGGAAAGTGATAAAAGCTGATCCCATGCAGGCATTGAGGCAAGAGTAATTGATAACAGGCGTAGGCGACACTTCGGTGTCGCTTTATTTTAAAAGACAGCCACCCCAAAACAAGAGACCCCAATAAAACCATGGCCACCATTCTCCTTGCCGATGACGACGAAGACATCAGACTGGCATTATCGTTACTACTAAGTAGCGAAGGTTATCAAACCCTTGAAGCCGACAGCGCCAAAAGCACCATCATTGTAGCCAACCAACAACAGCCCGACCTGATATTGCTCGACATGAATTTCAGCCGTGACACCACCAGCGGTCAAGAAGGGTTAGAAATACTGGCGCAGCTAAAATCGATAAACATTCCGGTTATATTGATGACGGCTTGGAGTTCAGTTGAGTTGGCCGTAGAGGGATTAAAGCTCGGCGCGACAGATTTTATCGAAAAACCGTGGAACAAACACAAACTGCTTAATAGCGTATCTGCGCAACTTAAACTGGCCACCTTAAAAGACGAGCATAAGGGTTACCGTCAACTGCTCGCAGGTGATGACATAAAAGATTGGGTGTGCCATTCTCCCGCCATGCAATCAATTGAACAACTGGTCAATCAAATCGCCCCAACTGATGCTAACATATTGATATTAGGCGAAAACGGCACCGGAAAATCACTACTGGCACAACGTATTCATCAATTGTCGAGTCGCCAGCAAGGGCCGTTTATCAGTGTTAATATGGCGGCGATACCCGACAACTTGTTCGAAAGTGAACTGTTTGGCCATCAAAAAGGCGCCTTTACCGATGCCAAACAAAACCGTACTGGGCGTTTTCAGTTGGCCAATCAAGGCACCTTGTTTTTAGATGAGATTGGCACCTTGCCCCTTAACCTACAACCCAAACTGTTAAGAGTGTTAGAAACAGGCCAATATGAGATATTGGGGTCAAGTCAAACCCAGCTTGCCAATGTTAGGTTGATAAGTGCCACCAATGCCGATTTAAGCCAAATGGTTGGCAAAGGCGAATTCAGGCAAGATTTATTGTATCGGCTTAATACTATGGTGATCACTATTGCACCACTGAGTCAACGCATTGAAGACATAAAACCGCTGGTGGCACAGTTTATCAGCCAGTTTTGTAAAAAATACAATAAAACCGCCGTTACGCTTAATCAGCAAGCATTGAGCATACTGCAAAACTACCCTTGGCCGGGCAATATCCGCGAGCTTAGCCATGTGATTGAGCGTGCAGTTTTGCTCAGTACTGGTGATGAAATAACACCGCAGCAATTGATATTAGATAACGTTGTGAAAAATGAAGTTGGTAACGCACTGCCGTTACAAACGTTAGAACAAACCGAGAAACAATTGATAAACCAAGCCATGGAAAAAACCGATGGACAAGTCATTGAGGCGGCCAAACTGCTGGGCATATCGCGCAACGCATTGTATCGTCGCATGGAAAAACACGGCATAGAACATGACACATGAACGCAAACTGATCATTGGCCTTAGCCTCACAGTATTGACGTTACTAGGGCTGGTTGGTGCGCTAGTACTGGCGTTAAACTGGCATTGGCTGGGCATTGCCAGTTTATTGTTTGCGCTGTCTTATCCGTTGATTTGGCTGGCTTATCGTTGTTTTGACTTTTGGCGACAATCAATCATGCGGTTAACCACCTACAGCCAAGTGCTGCAAGAGGGGGTTCATAACATTAATATCAATCAGCAAAATCCAGATAATTTGCTGAGCGAGTTAAAACAGTCAATCGATATACTGGCAAAGGCCAAGCAGTACGACAGCAAACAAGCGCAAACTGTACAAAGCTTGTTGGGCAACATTTTAGATTCGTGGACGGTGCCTATTTGTCTGTTCGATTCCAACCTTCAACTGACCTACCGCAACAAAGCGATGAACGAGCAAATTTTACAACCTATGCTAAATGGCACCAAGGCTCAAGACCTAGGATTTAAACAAAACGGCCAACACCTAAAACACCGCATATTTGACGACCGCTGGCAAACCCAAACCATCAATTATCAATATCAAGGCGAAAAACATTGGTTGTTTTCAGCGCTTGATATCTCTAACACATTGCACCAAAACCAAAGTCTAACCCAACAAAACTTGGTCAGGGTATTAAGTCATGAGCTGAGAAATTCACTAACCCCAATGGCATCAATGGCCGACACTTTATTGTCGAACGACACCATAGACGAAACCCAGGTTAGATTGGTGCTGAGTCGTATCCTCAAACGTAGTAACGGTTTGCTTGATTTCATTGGCAGTTACAGCCAGTTGATGCAATTGCCCAAACCCAAGCCTGATTGGTTTGATATTAGTGAGCTTATCAACGAAGCTCAGTCAATGACGTCTAACCAATGTAGTATAAAACGCCAAGGTGAAGAGCAATGTTTTGGCGACCGCCAGCAGCTGTCGCAAGTGTTTATTAACCTGTTTAAAAACGCCAGCGAAACGCTACAAGAACAACCGATACAGATAAAAGTCATCGCCTATCAACGCCAGCAGAACCAAATAATTGAAGTGAGTGATAACGGCCCTGGATTTGCCAACCTCGATAACGTATTAACACCATTTTATACCACCAAAACCAATGGTAGCGGCATTGGGTTGTCGTTGTGTGCCGAGATTGTTAATCATCATGGTGGCCAGTTGAGTGTGGGTAATGTGTTTGAGGGTGATGCAGTCGTTGGCGCTAAGGTTTTAATGCAATGGCCGGTGGGGTAGGCCAATGCTGTTGACTTAAGGATTGGTTCGATTTTACGCAGTCTACCAAAGGGTAGCGATATTCTAGTAGCGAGTTGTTCTTTTCTTTAAAATATTTTTAACCGCAAAGAGCACAGAGAAAAGAAAAAAGATCAAAATTACTGATTTTTGTTTTTGCCCTTCTCTGTGTCCTCTGCGTCCTCTGTGGTGATAAGTTTTTGATTTTTTAATCTTAAGTCAACAGCATTGGTGGGGTAGGCGGGGTTAACCGCCTACCACATACCCTCAAAAAAGTTAAGAAAACTGATTCATGGTGTTGTCTTTACCTCCAGCTTTGAGCGCCTGTTCGCCGCTGAAATACCCTTTGTGCTCATCACCAATATTCGAGCCCGACATATCTTGGTGTTTAACACACGCTAAGCTTTGACGAATCTCTTGACGTTGCACACCTTTTACATAAGCCAACATACCTTGTTCACCGTAGTAATCTTTGGCTAGGTTATCTGTCGATAGCGCTGCCGTGTGATAAGTGGGTAAGGTGATCAGATGATGGAAAATCCCCGCTTGTTTGGCCGCATCTCGCTGGAAGCTTTGGATTTTTTCATCGGCTTCAATGGCAAGTTCTGACTCATCATATTGAGCGCTCATCAGGTTATTGCGATGATATTGTGAGGTGTCTTTGCCTTGTTCTGTCCAAGTGTCAAAGGTTTGCTGGCGGAAGTTTAATGTCCAGTTGAATGATGGACTGTTGTTGTAAACCAGCTTGGCATTGGGCACGACTTCGCGGATACGGTTAACCATGTTGGCAATTTGGCCAACGTGGGGTTTTTCAGTTTCAATCCACAATAAATCAGCACCTTGTTGCAACGAAGCAATACAGTCAAGCACTACGCGGTCTTCGCCAGTGTTGGGCTTAAAGCGAATTAGACCATTGGCCAATCGTGTGGGTTTGATGAGTTTGTCGGTTTGACGCAATACCAAATCACCCGATTGAAGTTCGTCAATTGAGGTGACTTCATTGCCGTCAATGAAGGCATTGTACTGCTCTGCCAAATCACCAGCTTGCTGTGATACTGGGATTTTTTGAGTCAAGCCTGCGCCCAAAGAATCGGTGCGAGCTACAATGACACCATCTTCAACACCTAACTCCATAAAGGCATACCGTACGGCGTTGATTTTTGCTAAAAAGTCTTCGTGAGGCACGGTAACCTTGCCGTCTTGATGACCGCACTGTTTGGCGTCTGACACTTGGTTTTCTAGCTGAATACAGCAAGCACCGGCTTCAATCATTTTCTTGGCCAATAAATAAGTGGCTTCTTCGTTACCAAAACCGGCGTCAATGTCGGCGATGATAGGCACTACATGGGTTTGAAAGTTATCGATTTTGTTGCGAATGGCCTGCTCTTTGATGTTGTCGCCTGTTGCTTCTGCTTTGTCTAAATCTACAAACAAATGATTCAGTTCACGGGCATCGGCTTGTTTGAGGAATTGATATAACTCTTCAATTAAAGAAGGCACTGAGGTTTTTTCGTGCATTGATTGGTCGGGCAGCGGGCCAAACTCAGAGCGCATCGCGGCGACCATCCAGCCCGAAAGGTAAAGGTAGCGGCCTTTGGTGTCGCCAAAGTGTTTTTTCACTGATATCATTTTTTGTTGGCCGATAAACCCATGCCAGCAGCCCAGTGATTGGGTGTAGTTGGTGGGGTCTTTGTCATAAGAAGCCATATCTTCGCGCATGATTTTTGCGGTGTATCGGGCGATGTCCAAGCCGGTCTGAAAACGATTTTGTAAACGCATACGGGCGACACATTCTGGATTAATAGCATTCCAGCTTTGGCCTTGCTTTGAAACAAATTCGTTGATGTTTGCTGTTTCAGTTCTGTAGTTGAACATGGTGTTACCTCTTTTGTTTTTGATTTTCTGAATTTTTTAAGCCGTTTGTCTTTTTGCTTGCGCTCGGAAGTGATGCAACAGCGGTTCGGTATACCCGTTAGGCTGGCTTTGGCCTGTGAATATCAGCTTGCGCGCTGCTTGAAAAGCTAGGCTCTCACCCGTATTGCTCGTCATTGACTGATAACCCTCAAGTCCTTGATTTTGTTCATCAACCACCGCAGCCATACGAACCATGATGCTGTTGACTTGGGCATCATCTGTAATACCATGCAATAACCAGTTGGCAATATGCTGACTCGAAATGCGTAAAGTCGCGCGGTCTTCCATTAAGGCTACATTGTTGATGTCGGGCACTTTTGAGCAACCAATGCCTGAGTCTACCCAGCGCACCACGTAGCCGAGAATGCCTTGAATATTGTTTTCTAATTCGCGTTCAATCTGGTCGGGGGTTAGGTTGTCTTGCAGCTTTTTACTCAACAAAGGCAGTGTTAATAGGTCGTTTAACTTAGCTCGGTCGCGGTGTATCAACTCCCTTTGCACGGCAAATACGTCAACTTTGTGGTAGTGCAGGGCATGTAATACGGCGGCACTTGGCGCGGGTACCC
>CALKGI010000259.1 GCA_938085045.1 uncultured Alteromonadaceae bacterium | reverse complement strand
TTATGTCTACCGAAAAGATAAACTGACGCAAAATGGAGCGACTCAATCATGAAGACTTACCTTGATTTAATGCGACATGTGCTTAAAGATGGTTGTCAAAAAGAAGATCGCACTGGCACAGGCACTAAAAGCGTGTTTGGTTATCAGATGCGTTTTGATTTAAGTGAAGGTTTTCCGCTGGTGACCACCAAAAAGTGTCATCTCAAATCCATCGTTCACGAGTTGCTGTGGTTTCTAAATGGCGATACCAACATCCAATATCTTAAAGACAATAAAGTCAAAATTTGGGATGGTTGGGCGACCGAAGACGGTGAACTCGGGCCTGTTTATGGTGCGCAGTGGCGCAGTTGGTCGGGTGAAAACGGTGAGGCTATCGACCAGATAAGCCAATTGATAAACGACATTAAAACCAACCCTGACTCGCGTCGGTTAATTGTTAGTGCTTGGAATCCGGCAGTGCTGCCAGACACTTCGTTTAGTCCATCTGAAAATGCCGCGAACGGCAAACAGGCATTGCCGCCTTGTCACACGCTTTTTCAGTTCTACGTGATGAACGGCAAGCTCTCATGCCAGCTTTATCAGCGCAGCGGTGACATTTTTCTTGGTGTGCCATTCAATATTGCCAGTTATGCCTTACTGACCATGATGGTCGCACAAGTGTGTGATTTGCAAGTGGGTGATTTTGTTCATACTTTTGGCGATGCGCACATATATAATAATCACTTTGACCAAGTGAATGAACAACTTAGCCGCGAGCCTTTGCCGCTACCAACAATGAAGATTAATTCTGACATTAAGGATATCTTCGGCTTTAAGTTTGAAGATTTCGAGCTGGTGGATTATCGGTGTCATGGGGCTATTCGGGCGCCTGTGGCTATTTAGACGAGGGCTCTGCACAACCCTCAACAATTGGCACTGTAATTGCTTTATTTCTCACCAATAGCATTATTGAGGAATAAACAAGATGAGAGTGTCAATGATTTGCCTCTGGGTGGCAATTCTTTCCGGTTGTTCGTCGGCTCCCAATGATGAGGCCACGATGGTCGCAGTAGCGAACAAACATATGATGCGCACAGTTGCGCCTGCAACTTTGCCAAATTCAGTCCACTATTATACTCAACGTATTGCTAATCAATTGTTTCGCACTCGATTGGCGTTAAAACCAAATGCTGGTATTGCCGTAGGCACCTTTACTCAAATCGATAGTTTACTGCTTAACGATACTGTCAATCACCCGTTACGACTGCTTGGGCTACAATTGGAAGAAGGGTTGATGACCGCTTCGATTGCTCAGGGGTTAAAAGTGATTGAATACAAAACCCGCAAAAATCTCACCATTAAACCTGATCAAGACCTGATGCTCTCAAGAGATGTCAGCAAGCTCAGCGGCTCAGCCAATATCAAGTATTTTTTAACCGGCACACTCACCGAGCAAGAAAACGGTGTTGTGGTTAACGCTCGCTTGATCAGTATTGACAATAATGAGGTGTTGGCAGCGGCCACCGACTACGTGCCCATTGATACTTTATGGAGCAGTTCTAAGGTGAAACTAAAAGAAAATTCGATTTATCGAACCGGTTATTAGGCCGAGGAGAACAATGATGAAAAAATTAATGTTAATAACATTGGCAGGGGCCTCTTTACTGTCAGGTTGTGCTTTGACTGACTGGACAACGGCGCATCATGATAAAACGGTTGACCCTATGGTGGTCGACGAAGCCGGACGCCTAGGACAAAGTGATGTGACTTATGTTGAAGCCGGCCAAGCCAATGTTTTGGGTGAGTATGAAACAAATCAGCCGAAAAACCTTAGCAATGACCGTAATTTTCAACGTCAAGCTCAGATGAACACAGGTACCGTTGCCGATGGCAGTGCACAAGTCAGTTGGAACCATGCCAATGGCGAACCTATGATTAAAAACATCAATAACTACGTGCGCGGCATCATGCATAAACTGGTCGATAATATTCACTACATTAATGATAAAACGCCGGTAGGGGTCGCTAGCTTTATTTTTCTCGACAGCTCTTACAAAGAATCGAACTTATTGGGCAATCAGATCACCGAAAGTTTTATGCATGAAGTGCATCAATTTGGCATACCTGTGATTGATTTTAAAACCACAGACTATATTCGGGTGACTGAGTCGGGGGATTATATTTTCAGCCGCGATT
Source organism: uncultured Alteromonadaceae bacterium (assembly GCA_938085045.1). Lineage (GTDB taxonomy): Bacteria > Pseudomonadota > Gammaproteobacteria > Enterobacterales > Alteromonadaceae > JABSOG01. Next base: position 1,104 of record CALKGI010000259.1, on the reverse strand, counting down.
TTCTTGAATTAAAAGACGAATTGCCGATTAAATACGTGTTGGCTGGCACTTTGGTTAAACACGAAGCGGGTTATATCGTTAATGCTCGAATTATTGGTTTAACCTCAAAAGCCATTGTCGCCTCTGCTCAAGGGTTTATTCCTAACGCAGTCGCCGATGCCCTGATGCCTAGTGGCATGGCCAATGACGGCATCATGCTGATGCAAGGGGAGTAAACAGTCATGAACTCAACTAAAGTCATGAACTCAAACAGCGCCGCTTTACCCTTTCGTTTAACCGCGCTTTTTCTTGCCACTAGCGTACTTGGCGGTTGTGCTTTTTTAAACAATGAATGCATCAACTATCTTGGTAAAGACACGTGCGGAATTATGCAAACGGGAGAGGCCGAGAAACCACCTGTATTGCCTGAATATAGCGATGAAGGCTTAAAAACACGCTATTCGCACAAGTTGTTAGGTCACTATGTTGAACAAATGGCCATGCAAATGGTGGGCAGCAACCCGCCGGTATTAACATCGCCTATCGCGGTGGCCTCTTTTGTTCAGTTTGATTCAACGCTGACCCGTACTGATATTCTTGGCAATCAAATTGCCGAAAGTTTCATTTATGAATTGCAGCAGTATGGTATGCCGGTAGTTGATTACAAGGTGACGGGCTCAATTCGAATTACCCCCAGAGGTGATTTCGCTTTTTCTCGAGATGTTCGGGAGTTGGCCGAAGATCAAGCGATTGGTTATATCCTCACAGGAACGGTGATCCGCGCCAAAGGCGGGGTGATTGTTAATGCACGGATAGTGGGATTGACCTCAAAAGTGGTAGTGGCGTCGACCAAGACGTTTATTCCGGGTTTTGTGCTCAAGTCGCTTTATACTGATACGACTAAAGTTAGTAGCGGTGATTAGAGCCTCGGGCAGACACAGGCATTGATGATTAGTTATAATGGCTCTTAAGGTTATACGTCGCTGAGTTGATTACGGATTTTTAAAATTTCATCTATATTGGCAAACAACAAATCGACCAGTTCAGGGTCAAAATGCTTGCCTTTTTCGCGTTCGAGCAAGGCGAAAACATCTTCGTCAAGCCAAGCTTCTTTGTAGCAACGTG
>CALKGI010000258.1 GCA_938085045.1 uncultured Alteromonadaceae bacterium | reverse complement strand
ATCTCTGTTGGGCAGGTTATCACCGCAGTTAATGAATCTGTTGACGCCACCCGTTGTGGCGGCGGCACAGGTTGCCAAGACGGAAATCAATGTTTAACCCACACTTTGTGGACTGATTTAAGCACTCGCATTCAAGACTTTTTGGATGATATTTCGATTGCCGAACTGATGAACAAGCAAGACGTCAAGCAGGTTGCCTGCAACCAAGACAAAGAACATCACAAAACCAACGGCCTGAAAAGCGCAATACTCAACGACAGTATCGAAGTTAACTGTCAGTTGTAATTTTGGAGAAAAGAATGAAACTACCGATTTACCTCGATTACTCTGCCACCACACCGGTTGACAAACGTGTTGCCGAGAAAATGATGGATTGTATGACGCTCGACGGCAACTTTGGTAATGCTGCTTCGCGCTCACACCGTTTTGGTTGGCAAGCAGAAGAAGCGATTGATATCGCTCGTCATCAAATTGCAGAACTCATTAATGGCGACCCACGTGAGATAGTGTTTACCTCTGGTGCTACTGAGTCAGACAATTTGGCCATAAAAGGCGCTGCCAATTTTTACAGCAAAAAAGGCAAACATGTGATCACCGTTAAAACCGAGCACAAAGCGGTTTTAGACACCTGTCGTGAACTTGAACGCAGTGGTTTTGAAGTGACTTATATGGACGTTGAACCAAACGGCTTGCTGGACTTGAAAAAGCTCGAAGCGGCCATGCGCGAAGACACCGTAGTGGTTAGCGTTATGCACGTAAACAACGAAATAGGTGTGGTTCAAGACATCGCAACTATTGGCGAAATGTGTCGTGAACGCAAAATCGTTTTTCATGTAGACGCTGCGCAAAGTGCTGGCAAAGTCAAAATTGACATGAAAATGCTTAAGGTCGACTTAATGTCGTTTTCGGCGCACAAAATTTATGGTCCTAAAGGCATCGGCGCTTTGTATGTTCGTCGTAAGCCACGTATTCGCCTTGAAGCACAAATGCATGGCGGCGGACACGAGCGCGGTATGCGTTCAGGCACATTGGCTACCCATCAAATTGTTGGTATGGGCGAAGCGTTCCATTTGGCACATTTGCATATGGAAGAAGACATGAAGCGCATCAGAACCCTACGAGATCGTTTGTGGACTGGTATGCAAGATATTGAAGAAACCCGTTTAAATGGTCATACCGACTCGCGTATGCCAGGCATTACCAACATCAGCTTTAACTATGTAGAAGGTGAGTCGTTGATTATGGCATTAAAAGATATTGCCGTATCATCGGGTTCTGCTTGTACATCAGCAAGCCTTGAGCCTTCGTATGTATTACGAGCGTTAGGTTTGTCAGACGAATTGGCGCATAGCTCAATTCGTTTTAGTATTGGTCGCTTCACGACAGAAGAAGATATCGACTTCACCATAGATTTGGTTAAAAACGCCATAGACCGTTTGCGTGAAATGTCTCCTCTGTGGGAAATGTTTAAAGACGGCGTAGATTTGAACAGTGTTGAATGGGCCAGTCATTAATTAATGACATGCTTTTGTAGGCGGGTGCTTTAGCCCCGCTTTTTCAGAACAAATTTAAAAGGTAAATATCATGGCTTATAGCGAAAAAGTAATCGATCATTACGAAAATCCCCGTAACGTGGGTTCATTTGACAAGAACGATCCGAGCATTGCCACTGGCATGGTTGGCGCACCTGCGTGTGGTGATGTCATGAAGTTACAACTTAAGATTGACGACAACGGCATCATAGAAGACGCCAAGTTCAAAACTTACGGTTGTGGTTCAGCTATTGCGTCTTCGTCTTTGGTTACCGAATGGGTGAAAGGCAAGACAATAGAGCAGGCGGGCGAAATTACTAACACCACCATCTCTGAAGAACTGGCATTGCCGCCAGTAAAAATCCATTGCTCTATTTTGGCTGAAGATGCCATTAAAGCAGCAATCGACGACTATAAAAGCAAACGTTAATAAAGCAGGGCAATTATGGCTATCACAATGACACAGGCCGCGTCAGGCCGAGTTAAAGCGTTTTTAGACAACCGTGGCAAAGGCTTAGGCCTACGCGTGGGTATTAAAACTACTGGCTGTTCGGGCATGGCGTATGTGCTTGAATTTGTTGACGAACTCAACGAAGACGACAGCAGCTTTGACATCGACGGCGTGACCTTGATTGTCGATGCCAAATCGCTGGTGTTTATTGACGGCACCGAGCTCGACTTTCAAAAAGAAGGGCTCAACGAAGGGTTTAAATTCAACAACCCCAATATCAAAGGCGAATGTGGTTGCGGTGAGAGTTTCACCGTATAAGCGTGAATGGGGTTAAAAGCTTGAATTACTTTGAATTGTTTAATCTTTCATTTGCATTTGACGTTAACGTTGAAGCGATATCTGGCACCTACCGTGACTTACAACGCGCGGTACACCCCGACAAATTTGCCCATGAAGGTGAGCGTCAACAACTGCTGGCCGTGCAAAAATCTGCCGAAGTTAACGATGCCTTTCAAACCCTGAAAAATCCACTCTTGCGTGCCCAGTATATGCTAGCAGAGCAGGGCGTGGATATTCAACTTGAACAAAAAACCTTGCAAGACCCCATGTTTTTAATGCAGCAGATGGAATTTCGTGAACAACTCGAAGACATTGGCCAAATGGAAGAAGGCGATGAGCAAGACCAACTGATAGCCTCGTTCGAAAACAGCATTAAAAGACTTACTGCCGATTTTTACTGCCAATTGGGCACCTTGCTGGTATCTAGCTGCAAAGTGTCACTCGAAAATGCCGCCATAGTGGTGCGCAAACTCAAATTCATGAACAAGTTATCCGACGAACTCGAACGACTGGAAGAAACGATACTCTAACCTATGTCACTACTTCAAATAGCAGAACCGGGCCAAAGCGCCGCACCTCACCAGCATAAATTAGCTGTTGGAATCGACCTTGGCACCACTAATTCATTGGTGGCCGCTGTACGCAGCGGACAGGCCAAAACCCTTAAAGATGTTCACGGCGCCGACATGCTACCCTCGGTGGTACGTTACACCGAAAACGGCATAGTGGTTGGTGCCAGCGCACAGGCACTTGCCAGCAGCGACCCGCATAACACCATTATCTCGGCCAAGCGCTTTATGGGTCAGTCGTTGGTTGATATTGAAAAAAACTGTGGTCAATTACCTTATCGCTTTAAAGAAGTAGGAAAGGTGGTAGAGATTGAAACCGTGACTGGTAACGTAAACCCAGTGCAAGTTTCATCAGAAATTCTAAAAGTACTAAGCCAAAGAGCAGTCGACACCCTAGGCGAACAGCTTGAAGGCGTGGTGATAACCGTACCTGCCTACTTTGATGATGCCCAGCGACAAGGCACCAAAGAAGCGGCAGTATTGGCCGGATTAAACGTATTACGATTACTCAACGAACCAACAGCAGCCGCAATTGCCTATGGTCTTGATAGCCAAGAAGAAGGCACTATTGCCGTATACGATTTGGGTGGCGGCACGTTTGATATCTCTATTTTGCGCCTCAATAAAGGCGTGTTCGAAGTACTCTCTACCGGTGGAGACTCAGCCCTAGGTGGCGATGATTTCGATCACTTGCTTGTCGATCATTTTAAAGAAAAAACCGAGCTAGAAACTTTAACTGACAAACAACTACGCCAGTTTTACGAAGTGGCTCGTCAGCTTAAAGAATCTTTGAGCGATGCCGATTCTGTTGAGTACACATTGCCAATTGGCGGTGCCGACTATCACGGTACTCTTAGCCAGAGTGAATTCAATGCCCTTATAAGCCCATTGGTTAAAAAGACCATGAAAGCTTGTAAACGTGCGATAAAAGACGCCAGCATTGACAAGAGTGACATCAAACAAGTGATTATGGTTGGTGGTTCAACTCGCGTGCCATTGGTTCGCACTCAAGTAAACGAATTCTTCGATAAAGAAGCTCTAACCTCAATAGACCCAGACAAAGTGGTTGCTATTGGTGCCTCGATTCAGGCAGACATTTTAGTGGGTAATAACCCTGATAGCGACATGCTGTTATTAGACGTTATTCCGCTGTCTTTAGGCCTAGAAACTATGGGTGGCTTGGTCGAAAAAGTGATTCCAAGAAACACCACAATACCAGTAGCCAGAGCGCAGGAATTTACCACATTTAAAGATGGCCAAACCGCGATGATGGTTCACGTGACCCAAGGCGAACGCGAACTGGTTGACGATTGTCGTTCTCTTGCAAAATTCACGCTAACCAACATACCGCCAATGGCGGCTGGTGCGGCGCACATTAGAGTGACTTTTCAGGTAGACGCCGATGGATTACTAAGTGTGTCTGCGATGGAGAAATCTACCGGCATCGCTGCAAAAATCGAAGTTAAACCTTCGTTTGGTCTTAAAGACGACCAGATAGCTGAAATGATTAAATCATCTATGGCACATGGCAAAGAAGACATCACCGCCCGCATGTTGCGCGAGCAGCAAGTTGAAGCCGACAGAGTCATAGAAGCCATCACTAGTGCCTTACAGGCCGATGGTGACAAACTGTTGTCGCAAGATGAGCAAAAAACCATAATCACCGCCATAGAGCAGTTGATAGTGGTTAGAAACGGCAATGACCGTGAAGCAATTGAAGCCAGCATAAAAGCCGTAGACCAAGCCACGCAAACGTTCGCCAACCGCAGAATGGACAAATCCATAAACGCTGCGCTGACGGGCAAAAGCGTTGGTACCATCTAACAGACAAACTGAACAACGTAGGCGGGTGCTTTAGCCCCGCATCTTTAAAAGAGTAAACCCATGCCACAAATCATATTTTTACCCCACGAAGAACTTTGCCCAGACGGCGCCGTACTAGAAGCCAAAAAAGGCGAAAGCGTTCTTGATGTAGCGCTTAAAAACGACATCACAATAGAACACGCCTGCGAAAAATCTTGCGCCTGCACCACTTGCCACATCATCGTTCGTGAAGGCTTCGACAGCATCAAAGAGAGCGACGAACTAGAAGACGACATGCTAGACAAAGCATGGGGCTTAGAGCCTGATTCACGCTTAGGCTGTCAGGCGATGGTTGAAGATGAAGATTTGGTTGTTGAGATACCTAAATATACTTTGAATATGGTTAGTGAACGGCATTAGGATAAATTTTTGATGTGTTAAAAAGCCCAATAATATAGTGATATTATTGGGCTTTTTACGTTTTTGAAGAACTAGGGCCTAAAACCCTGATGGTTTGATCACTTTAGGTAGAGTTGGTTTCTCTGATGGCTCCGATTCAAGACCTGACTCTGACGGCTATATGTGTACGTAGCTAACTCTTGCTGCATATTTTGCGGTAATTTAGAGATTTTTGACTCCAGTAGCTGTTCAACTTGATTTGTAGTTACAGTGTTATCTCTAAAAAATTGATAAACCATAGCAAGAATCAGTCGATCATTGTTATTTGAAAACTTTGCCTCTCCAAAAGAGTCGAACTCACAAGCATCAGTTATACCTGTACCTTCACAATATAATATTGAGGCAACACCTTTTGTAAACTCGCCTTTGTTTATAATTCCATTGCTAAATAACATAGCCAAACCAGTCAAAACTCTGTTTAGTTGCGGGTTTATATCTTTGTGCTCAGCAATAAAGCCACGAGTAGCAAAACCTCCACCTAAAGAGCCAGCTGTAGCAGCTCGGTTCATTTTACCTACAACAGTACTTATATTTCTAAGTAAACCTTCCGCTCCACCACCAATTGATAGTTTTGTTAGAAATTCACTATCAGGAATAAAGTTTTTGTAATAAGCATAAGCGTTAACACCAACTATTTTACATAACTGCTCAGAGCTTATTTTATACCCTCCATTAGACTTAAAGCTCGCTAAAGCTTTTTCGTAGTCTCCGTTTGTGGTCATATTGTCAGGACTGTTATTTGCTTTCATTCCAAATACGATAGCACCTATTACTAATACGATTATAAAAAACATCACTTCCATAGCAAATCCTTATTTTCTATTTTCACATCACTATTTTTAGGAATTTCAAGTAAGTAGATACAACTTATTCCCCACTAAACACCCAATACAATAATCCAATGAGCACTCAAACGCAATGCTGACCTGCACCGATAACTGTAATGGGCAAACCCAATGAAACAACTTTCATTAACTTAAACTTCTGTGGACTGAGATAGTCATAAACAAATCATTCTGTTCATTTAAAACGTATTTTCAAATCTGTAAGGTTACAAGAATAAAGGAACGATGCTGTTTTACCGTTCACTGTTATATTTGAACTTGAGTTTTTGGTAAAATTGGTGGATTTTGCCACGTCGAGCCACCAGAATCCATTTTTTGACAAAACTTGATATACCATACAAGTTTTGGATTTCGTGAGGGTCAGGTTGATTTGAGACACTCAAGAAAATCACTGATAAACAATCTGCCTGTATTACAAGGCCGATGCTCTACTTTTCCCGGCATTATAAGCGGCTCGTACTTTGGTTGGCATCGGGTCAACCCATTCAAATTCGCCGGTTTCTTGGTTCATAGTCACCAACAATTCTCCATTTTGTACACCGCTTTGCTCAATGATCTTGAATGCTTCTGAATCGGCGGAAAAGCCTTGGTAATCGGCCGCGAAGTTGAAAAACTTCGTAACCAAATCGTTGTAATCGTTTTCTTCGGAATGCTTGGGGAGTAGCAATCTAAAGCGAATTCCGTCCGTGACTTCAGCAACGATACCAAATGTACGGGAATAAGGGCTGTCATCGACAATTTCGCCACCGCTTCTCATCAATGTCGGTTCCACTCGTGGCGTTGCCATTGTTTTCTTGGTTAACTTGGTCAACTTTGTTTTCAGGAATTCATAGTGCTCCTTACCCAGTTCCTTAAACATTGCGTCGAAGTATGATTTGAAAACGATGGCCACTACTAATGGTGGAATATACAACTCAAGTGAGGCGTACACCTGTGGGCCGTGTATGGCTTTGGTCCCCACTTCCAAAGATTCGTGCTGTAAGTCGTTTTCAAATTCGCGGATGGCTTCGTCAGGAAAGTCGGCTGTGTACTGAATACCAATATCGGGTTTAGGCATGTGAACTCCATTTTGTTGTTCTTAAAAATACAAATAGGCTAATTTTGCCATTGCTCCGATTTTAAAGGTTCACCTCAAATATTGCTATCAATAGAAATCGAAAATACGAAGCCGGTTCGTTATTTGGCTGGCGTAATTCTGTCTGTTCCATCAATGCCAAGTACACCAATAAACTGAGCTTTGTCATCGCTATAACGACGTAAGGTCTTGATGAAGTACCCGATAATACCGTTGTCGTTGATTTCATCAAAGCAGATGCCAACCGGACTCAAAACCTGCCGTGCTGTATGACCAAAACGACCGGATTTCTTGACTTTGGACAACAGAGTATTGATGTGGTCTGCCAGTGACGGCTTACCTGCGGCATGAAACAGCGGGTTATCTTTCAGCAGTAAGTGGTAATGCGTGTCTCCATCTATATGCGATTCGGCAAAGATGAACCCCTCAATGTGCTGGTTGTTCTTCTTGTATCGACTACCGAATATTCTCTGGTTCAACAGGTGCATGTAAAACATCATGGATTTAAAGGATTCATGATCTGATAGGGTAGTGTTAAAGGTAACTGTGAAGTGGTATTTGTATGGGCCGTGGTCTTGAATGAACTGGTGCCACGCGTCTTTGTAATTCATGTGATCATGTCTTTTTGGTATGGGATTAGGGTTACTCTGTTAAGGATTTTGGATTAATCCTGTCAGTGAGTTTGTTGCTGTATTGAAAGATAACCTGAATGTGTTACTTGAATTTGAAGTTGCTACTCGGGTTATGGATACTTCTCAGGATCAAGGGTGTAGCGTTTTCTTCGACTAAGAACAATGTAGCAGTAGTCTGTATCGGTAGTATTTATACATGTAATGAAGGAAAAACTTGGCTATTTTAGGAAAAACACACTCGTGTTCCTGCGTTATCTGACTATTTCGATAAAAATGTAGTGAATTTTGTTGATCTGTATGAATAATGAGAGGCTTCTTGAATAAAAGGAGTTCGAATAAATGAATCTTGTAGAATATCTCAACTTATATTGCATAGCTGGTGGCGCTGTTGGCGGGTTAATTCGGAGCTGTTTTCCTCAGCTGTTTTTCTTATCTGCAAAAAGAAAACAATATGCGAAATTGCGCCCTTTAGTCGCTATCATTTTAGGGGCAATTATAGGCTTTGGTGCCGCTATATTTTTTGAGGCAGATCTTGTGAACAGTGGTGATGTGCATAAAAGTCACCTTAAAAAGCTAGGGCTTTTCACTGCTATTTTCGTCATGTCTGCAATTGATAGGTTGGATAAACTATCACCTGATGGCGTAATGGGCAAACTCAAATAAATACAATGGTCACGATTGCCCTTAAAGATAAAGCGTGGAACGTGACCATGACGTAGAATTTTATTATGGCATTGTTGATAGTCCTGCCGCTGCCGCAGACAGTGGTTTACCTTTAAACGTCAGGACAGACGGCGGTACTTTGTTAATTTTGGGCAATATGTCCATGCCTATCGGGTTGAATGATGCGAACCTATAAATCTTTGGCCTTGTCAGCTTGCCATTAATAAACACAGCCTTTGTTGAACGATCATCTTCCACCTTAAATAGGCGCTTGAAACCACGCGTTTGACCATTATCTGATTTCATCATCTTTTCAAGGTTCATCTTGTACATGGCGGATAGGTGACTATTAGCATTTACGACAATTTGTCTGAGTTCATGGATGGTATACCACTGGTTCAAGTCGAGTGCGGATTCAAAGTGCTGGCGGAACAGACAATTGTCCCGCACTTGTTTAGCGTAATCCAACGCTCGTCTAAAAGTGGTGTTGTCGTTGATGTGCTTTGTGATCAACTCAATAACGTCATCAAAGCGGTAATAGTTGGATAGGATGGCCGACTTAGTTAACGGGTCCTTTAGATCACCTAATTCAGGGTGAGTACCACTGGCAACAGACTGAGCAAGCTCCTGTAATTCCAAACTATCAGCAATACTGACCATTAGTTGTAGGTATTGCGTTTGGTCTTCAATTACTTGCGCTTCTGTTGCGCGCTTGGCTCTTTCTTTAATCGCTTTTGATACCGTATCGCAGTCATACAGCGCTGTTGCACGGGTGACGGTAAAATGGTATTCAGCCATATGTTCATCGAATAATTCCGTATTGTAACCTTCATTGGTGCAGTCCATTTCGTACAGCTTGGCAGCAAGGCCAAGGTGGCTGACTTCAAACTTTTTGGTTCTTTCGTTATAACGTACAGAGTATTTAAGGTTGCTGGGTAAAGATTTGATCGTAGTTACCAGTTGCTTGGTTGTTGCTTCAATTTCCAAACTCTCGGTGTGGCTGAGAACACTGTTGGCGAAGTCTACAAACTTTTTGACATCATTGATCGCCGCTGTAACGTCCATTTGCGACAGGAAACCATCATCTTTACTTTTGGCGTTTCGCAAAACGTAGAGCTTGGTGTTTTCCTTTCTGGCCCTGTTATTGACCTGCTCTAAAGTCACCGAACCATGGTGGTCGAAGGCAATAACCTGTTTGATATTGCCGTTGTTCAGGTTTAATCCTTCAACACCTATTTGAGTGAAGATTAACACTTTAGCTATGACTGATTCATCAATTAGCATGAGCTGGTTTTCTGTGTCTTGCTGATTGTCTCTATGGAATACCTGGGCTGGCAATCCATTGGTATGCAGCTCGGTTGCAAGCTGTTCGGCTTGTTCTTTATGGTTGAGCAATACCAGCGACTTCCCGTCAATTTTCACTTTATCCATGAGAAATCGGTGCGGGTCATTTGTTTTAATGACGTTACACTGTTGTTGTGTTGGCTGTTCACGGCTTACGTTTATCTGTTTATCTATTTTCAGTGCTGGTAAAAATTCG
>CALKGI010000257.1 GCA_938085045.1 uncultured Alteromonadaceae bacterium | reverse complement strand
AAAAAATGGTGTTAACAGCCAGTTCGCCGATCTTTTTTGTGGTTTTAAAGATGTGCGAATTAGAAAAGTATTGTTGCAACTGGGTCTTGTAAGTTTTGCGTTATCTATGTTGCTTTCACCTTTTAGTCCAGATTTTATGCAGGTGATGACCACAGGTGAACAACCCGACACGCAAACAACCGTGTTGTTTTCGATTGTCAATATTTTGAATGGTATGCTTTTTTATTTCGCGGTGCCAATTGCCTATTTTTACCATGAGCAAGACTTTTTGGTGATTTTAAAAACCAGCTTTATGGCGTGCTTGCAAAATTTAACCACTTTATTTGTGTTCTCAATATTATCTTTGGGTTTGGCGATGGCAACGTTCCCAACGGCAGGCTTGGCATTGATTATTGTCGCGCCTTGGCTGATGCTGGCGGGTTATTTATCATTTACCGACATCTTGTGCCCTGACTTTCCCGATGATAACAATGGTGAAGATAAGGCTGATGATGACAAACAAGACTTTACGTTTACGGTTTGATTTGAATGCCAGAAACTAATATTTATGCCAGAAACTAACAAATTACGCTCCACTGCGCTTGCATGGCTGGGGCGGCAGGAGTATTCGCAACATAAGTTTTGCGAAAAGCTTAAGAAGTATGAAGCGACTGAAGAACAGATTGAGTTGATACTCGAAGAGTTTTGTCAAAACAAATGGCTCTGCGAACAACGTTATTGTGACGCCTACGTACGCGGGCGAGTCAACAAAGGGCAGGGCAAAATACGTATCAAGGCCGATGCGCGCAATAAAAGACTTGACCAAGATAAGGTCAACCAGTCGCTGAGTGAAGTAGACGTTGACTGGTTTGAACAGGCTCGTGGCACTTATGAAAAACGTTTTGGCGACCTGCCCATTAAGGATATAAAAGACAAAGCAAAAAGACTGCGATTTATGCAATATCGTGGTTTTACCATGGACGAAGTCAACTTTGCCATGAACAATGATGACGATGAATAATCAATTAAGAATTTAACACAGGTAACTTTTACCTAGACAACTTTTACCTAGATAATAACGGAAAACCCCATGGCTCAGACAACGGCTCAGATAAGACAATCCTTTTTAGATTTTTTTGCCAGTAAACAGCACCAAGCTGTGGCCAGTGCCTCGTTGGTGCCGGGTAACGATCCGACTTTGCTGTTTACCAATGCGGGTATGGTGCCGTTTAAAGATGTCTTTCTAGGCGCAGAGCAACGCCCTTACCATCGAGCGACTTCTTCACAGCGCTGCGTCCGTGCCGGTGGCAAGCACAACGATTTAGAAAATGTCGGTTATACCGCGCGCCATCATACCTTTTTTGAAATGCTGGGTAACTTCAGCTTTGGTGATTATTTTAAGGTTGAGGCCATCAAGTTTGCTTGGGAATACCTCACTGAGGTTATCAAACTGCCAAAAGAAAAATTGTGGATCACCGTTTTTGAAGAAGACCAAGAAGCGGCTGACATTTGGTTAAAAGACATTGGTGTATCGGCTGAGCGCTTGTCATTCATCGGCGCAAAAGACAACTTTTGGTCAATGGGTGATACCGGCCCATGTGGACCATGCTCAGAAATATTCTATGACCATGGTGAAGAGATTTGGGGCGGTCCTCCGGGCACACCAGAAGAAGATGGCGACCGCTACATCGAGATTTGGAATTTGGTATTCATGCAGTTTAACCGTCATGCCGACGGCACCATGGAACCTTTACCAAAACCTTCAGTTGATACCGGCATGGGCCTTGAGCGTATTTCTGCTATTTTACAAAACGTGCACAGCAACTACGAAATCGATATCTTCCAAGCTCTGATTAAAACAGCCGCTAAGTTGACTGGCGCCACAGATCTTGAAAACAAATCATTGCGTGTTATTGCCGACCATATTCGTTCTTGTGCTTTCATGATTGTTGATGGTGTATTGCCGTCTAACGAAGGTCGTGGTTATGTATTGCGACGTATTATTCGCCGTGCAGTACGCCATGGTAATCAGTTGGGTGCTAAAGATAGCTTCTTTTACAAAATGGTTGCCACATTAATAGAGCAAATGGGCGAAGCTTACCCTGAGCTTACTCAGCAGCAACAAACCGTTGAAAAACTACTGCGCATTGAAGAAGATCAATTTGCTAAGACGCTTGACCGTGGTTTGGCCATTCTCGAAGAAGGCATTAAAGGGTTTGAAGGTAAAGTCATTCCAGGTGATTTTGCCTTTAAACTGTATGACACTTATGGATTTCCGGTTGATTTAACCGCTGATGTGGCACGCGACCGTGATTTCACAGTTGATACCGAAGGTTTTGATAAAGCGATGCTTGAGCAACGCACTCGTGCTAAAGAAGCGGGCACTTTTGGCGCTGACTACAATAAACAACTGGTGTCTCATCAGCGCAGTTTGTTTGATGGTTATACCAGAGATGGATTTTCTGCCACTGTTATAGAGTTGTTCAAAGGTGCAGAATCGGTCAGTGAATTACTCGAAGGCGACGAAGGTATTGTGGTACTAGACCACACGCCATTTTACGCTGAATCTGGCGGACAAGTCGGTGACTCGGGTACTATCGACCAATTTAGCGTAGCGGACACTGTAAAGCTTGGTAACGCCATAGCTCACAAGGGCACGGCCAAATCGACCATTACTTTGAATGCCAAAGTAAAAGCGCAAATTAATGTGGCTAATCGTAGCAGTATCATCAAAAACCACTCAGCTACGCATATATTACATTCGGCATTACGTGAAGTGTTGGGCGAACATGTTGCGCAAAAAGGCTCTTTGTGTGGACCTGAGCGATTACGTTTTGACTTCTCTCATTTTGAAGGTGTCACCACCGATGAATTACGCAAAGTAGAAGAAATGGTTAATGGTCACATTCGCAAGAACATTGCCCGTGACACGGCATTAATGCAAATCGATGAAGCCAAAGAAAAAGGCGCAATGGCGCTGTTTGGCGAGAAGTACGACGATGAAGTTCGCGTAGTCACCATGGGCGAATTTTCGGTGGAACTGTGTGGTGGCGTTCATGTCGACCGTACTGGTGACATTGGTTTGTTCAAAATTGTCTCTGAGGGCGGTATTGCAGCAGGCATTCGCCGAATCGAAGCGGTGACAGGTGAGGGCGCAATGGGGTATTTGCAAAATGTTATGACTCAAGTCGACAAAGTGTCGGTTTTGGTCAAAGGTGACGTGAATACTATGGCAGACAAAGTTAAACAAATGAGTGACCGCAGTCGTTCGCTAGAAAAAGAGATAGAACAGCTTAAAGCCAAAATGGCCAGTCAGTCGGGTGCCGATATCGCTTCAAAAGTGGTTGAGGTTAACGGTGTTAAATTGCTAGTTCAAAAACTCGATGATGCCGACCCTAAATCATTGCGTACTATGGTAGATGACCTGAAAAACAAAATTGGCTCGGTCATTATTGTACTTGCGGCAGTTAACGGGCCTAAAGTCTCTTTGGTTGCTGGTGTAACCAAAGACCTTATCGGCAAAGTCAAAGCGGGTGATTTGGTTAATATGGTCGCACAGCAAGTTGGCGGTAAAGGTGGTGGTCGTCCTGATATGGCAATGGCTGGTGGTTCAGACGCAGCAGCGGTACCAGCGGCACTGCAAAGTGTTAATGACTGGATAGCCGAACGCGTTTAAATGGCTTTAATCGTACAAAAATACGGAGGCACTTCAGTTGGCTCCGTCTCTCGCATTGAAGCTGTCGCGGATACAATAATCAAAACCCGTAAACAAGGGCATCAGGTTGTGGTGGTGGTTTCTGCGATGTCGGGAGAAACCAGTCGTTTAATCGACCTTGCACACCAGATAGATTCACGCCCTAGTGCCCGCGAACTCGACGTATTGTCAACTGCCGGTGAACAAGTGGCGGCCTCGTTATTGGCCATGGCCATTATCAAACGGGGTTACTCAGCAATCTCTTTGCTGGCCGACCAAATCAAAATCACCACCGATAATCATTTTGGTCGTGCTCGCATAGAACATATTGATAGTCACCGGCTTGAAGATGAAATAGAGCAGGGCCATATCGCTATTGTTGCTGGGTTTCAGGGACGTGATATTGAAAACAACATCACTTCGCTTGGTCGTGGCGGTACCGACACTACTGCTGTCGCTGTTGCGGTGGCGCTTAAAGCCGACGAATGCCAAATCTACACAGATGTAGAAGGGGTTTACACCACCGACCCGCGTATTGTTCCTGAGGCGCGGTTGATGGAAGTGGTCACTTTTGACGAAATGCTCGAACTGGCCAGTTTGGGGGCTAAGGTGTTGCACATTCGTTGCGTAGAATACGCTGGTTTACATAAAATCCCGTTGCGGGTGTTGTCGAGTTTTAAACCTGGCAAAGGCACACTTATCACCTATGAAGGCTCACAAATGACAACTCAAGCGGTATCTGGCATTGCAGCCAATAAAGACGAAGCTATTATCACCATTGTTGGTGCGCCAAATAGCCCGATGTTGGCAGCTGATATCTTGAGTCCGGTCGGAGAGGCGGGTATTGAAGTTGACATGATTGTGCAAAATATCAAACATGATGACAGTGTCGATTTCACATTTACGGTGCATCGTATTGATTTTGAACAGGCAAAAGCTATAGCTGCAACAATAGTTACAAAAATTGACGCAAAAACAGTGCAGAGTAACCAGAACGTTGCTAAAATTTCGGTGGTTGGTGTAGGTATGAAATCTCACTCCGGCGTAGCCAGTACCATGTTTCAGGCTTTGGGGAGAGAAGGGATCAATTTACAACTAATTGCTACATCAGAGATTAAAATTTCTGTGGTAGTAGAAGAGCGTTATTTAGAATTAAGCGTACGTGCGTTACACAGCGCGTTTAACCTCGATACCCCAGTTTAAATTCACTCAAGTCAATTACCCGCGTAAATGCACAATTGCTCTGATGAACTTGGACTAAAAACCGTCAAAACAGGGGCTTCGAATTTAATTTGATGCATAGTCGATAAATTAATTTCAAAATTGATAATAGTGCGTTAACATACAAGGAATTATTCATTAGTTTATGGGTAATTATTGGACTAAGGAGCAATAGAATGCTGATTTTAACTCGTCGTGTTGGTGAAACTCTGATGATAGGTGACGATGTAACAGTCACTGTTCTAGGAGTAAAAGGTAATCAGGTACGAATTGGCGTGAATGCGCCCAAGGAAATATCTGTACACCGTGAAGAGATTTATATGCGAATTCAAGCTGAGAAAAACGCTCAGACTTCAGGTCAAACTGAAGGGTAATTCGAAATGGATCAGAGAAGCCGGCGCAAGCCGGTTTTTTCGTTTCTGGGTATAAGTAAATTGAAGATAAAGAAAGTAAATAGTAAAGAAAGACAAGAGAAATCGCTTTATACCGCGTTTTTTCGAGCGTTTTGAATCAAATTAAATCAATTTGCACAAATCCACAGCAAACGAAAAAAATCCTCAAAAAAGTGTTTGACA
>CALKGI010000256.1 GCA_938085045.1 uncultured Alteromonadaceae bacterium | reverse complement strand
AAAAAATGGACAATGCCGATAAGGAATTGGAAACCGGCCTTGAATCGGTTTATGATTGAATTCGAAGACCGTTTGATTGATTATATTTAGAACTGGCAGTTACACAGAATTATTTACAGGGTCTAATCGTACTTCGTCTGTGTTTTAAAATCAATGCCAAACGTCAACAGACCATAAACAGCTAAGCCCCTGAGACTCAAAGGTATTATTGTGCTTTCACCTGATAAACCGTAACACTGCCACTAACTTCGTTACCAACAATCAACAATGCTTGACCGTTTGGACTGTCACCACTTGCAACAAACTTGATGCTCTCAGGTCCCAAATCTCCTGAAATACCCACAGCAGTGCAATCCATACCTTCATTGCTATCGCACGGGTTGTCTAAATCATCATCTAATTCAAACGAAGTGCTAAAATCACGATTATTATAATGCGCCATATAAGTCACATTAAACGGGTTGGTAATGTCATAGGCAAACAAGTCACCCGAGCGTTCGAGGCCAATAAAGGCATATTGACGGCCATTGATTTGACCAACCGTTATCGCTTCTGGCTCGCCACCTTTATCATCTGAACGGTTATCCCCTTTGTTTTGCGTGTGGGCACTATTAAAATGCTCGCCTAACAACGCAGCCGATATTTTTTCAAAATCGTCGCCTGAATCAAAAACCAAATTGACTGACTGATCCCAAATAGAAAATGAACGGGCGCCATAGGCATATAACGCATCAAACTTGTCAGCTACACCATCGTTGTTGCTGTCGATTTTACCCAGAACATTAGTCACCTTTAAGCGCCCCAACCCGTCTTTACCACCGTGTTGTTGGTATAAATCGGTCAAATCTGAAGTAAAATGCTCTTTTAAATCTTTTACCCGCACCTCTTCGTTATAGGCAATACAATCACCCTCATCAAACTGATGGCCAGCAGCCGTACAAGTGGCTTCTTCAGCACTGTAAATATATTCGCGAGCATCGCCTTCATTTGCAGAGAGCACAAATGTAGCCCCTTTGTATTGATAAGACGCGATAGAATCAGGTTGGAATAAACCATATAGGCCATTCACACTTTTTAGCATGGGCACTTCGTCTTTATTGGAGTAATCGAGTTGATGGTCGCCCCAGTCTTTATAACCTAGTGCTTTGATTTCAATGGTCATATCTTCGAGGTTAACAATGCCCATGGCATTGTTTTCTTGTAATGATACGTAAGCTGTTTTGTTATCAAACGCTACCGCAATGTATTCAGGTTCTAAATCTTGAGCGACTGTGGTACCGGCCACCGAGGCAAATTTCACGCCTTGGTTTTGCAACAACGTTTTACGTTTTGCATCACTGTCATAATCTTGGGCGCTCAATAAATCGCTGCTAAAGCGAATGTCGGTGGTCAGATTAATTGTCGTTGCTAAATCGGCTGGGATACTGTCATTAATGGCTATCACCGACAATGAGCCTTGTGGGTCAACACTAAAGTCTTTAGCAGGCTCCCCTTCATTGGCGACCAACACTTTTTTACCATCAGGGGTAAAAGTCACCATATCGGGCAAGGCGCCCGCTTTTACTGCTTTAATAAAAGAACCAACACCTTGTTCATCTAAACGATAAAACAGCACCGCGCCATTGTCGGTTTTATTGTGCGCCGCCACCACGATTGCCAATAAATCGTCATGAATGGCAATAGAATTGGCATCGCCCAAAGTAATTTGCTGGTTTTCGCCATTATAAACAACCTCAGCGGTCGATAGAAAAGTAAAAGCTTGTGAAGACAGGCTTTGGTCGGCAACCGGATTAGCCACCGCAGTATTGCCAAGTGCTGCCAAACTGATGACTTCTATCTGATTTAATGCGCCATTAATAGCAAAAGCAGACTTAGAGGCTTTGTGAAACTGAACAATTTCTGCGGCACTTTTACCATAAATACCCGTAGCAAAACGCCCGACCACTTCAATAGTTAAATCCGTCGTTGCATTGGTGCCCGCAGTGCCTTGACCGCCCGTTTCACCTTGCTCACCTTGTGGCCCATCAGCACCATTGTCGCCACAACCGACCAAACTTAAAACGGCCACAATAGCCATCAACATAACCGACTTATTAAACATCACTCAATTCCTTCACTTCGTTAAAAAACCGATAGCCTAGTGAATAAATGTGACAGTCACATGAATGGGTGCCAACCATAACGGGCAACAATTTCATTGTGGCGTTGATGAAAATCGAATATAAACCTGCTAAATCCTTCTTTGCCAACACGATAGTATTCAATACTGGGTTATTAGCGTTATATTCCGTGAATAACGCCAATTAAAGCGGTTACTTTTTATTTTTTGGATGGTGACTGTGCTACGAAGCGTTTTAGTTAAATTCATTATCAAAAGCTACTATTGCTGACTTTAGAGAGTCAAATGATTCACACCGTTCAATGATGTCGTCATCTAGAAACAAATCCAATAACTGCAACTCCGAATTTCTAACTTGTTCTTTATCAATTGGTTCATAGTATGTATCCATGCTTTGAGCGTAAAACTTGTTGTTTGAGAGAGATTTGAAACAACGATAAATGCACAACGTGTTGCTATTTCTCTTATATACATTTATTTGCTCGTACAACCGTTCGCTGGCGTCATTCATCTTTTTTTACCCACCTTTCACTATCGATTCTTTTTCGTGTATTCTTCTTTGTGTTTTTGAAGCTAGAAATCTTTTTACCGTTACCATCTGTTATTACAACTCTGTCGCCGTTTACATGCACTGTGTTACCAGTCTCCGTATCCGTATACTCCGTCCCTTTTTTATTACTTTATTTCTATCACCTACTTGTCTATGAACTAAGTAAGGGGTTTCATCAGTCGTTTTGACCTTGTGTGTTGTATTTGTACGACCATTGGGTTGGGCCGCTGTTCACGTTGGTGACGTTGCCGTTTGGGTCGTAGTAATAGTCAATGTCTGGCGTTGCGCTGCCGCTGAAGTTTTTGTGCTTAACACGGCCGAGGTTGTCGTAGGTTAAATAGACTTTTTCACTGGCCAGTACATCACCTCTTGAACAACTATTCGTGGCCCCGCTGGCACCTTCGGCGTACCACTGTAGCTCACCGATTTCGTTGTAGTCGTAAACTGTTTTGCCCGAGTCGACGCGATAGCTTTGGCATAAACGCTGGTAGCTACCGTAATAACGGTGCTCGGTTAAACCACCTTGGGTGATTTTGGTGATGTTGCCGAACTCGTTGAGTTGCATGGTGGTATCAACACCTTCTGGTGCATCGATAAAGGTTGCGTTGTTATACGCGGGTTTGCCGTAAGCCAAATACGTTGTCGTCGTTTCGTTATTGCGGTTGTCGCTGACTTTACGCTTGTTGCCCTTAAATAAAGGGGCCTGTAGCTTTTATAATACTTTTTATCTAGGCACCATCATCGACCAAGCTAGTCAACAAGTTGCACTTAACAGTTTGATTATA
>CALKGI010000255.1 GCA_938085045.1 uncultured Alteromonadaceae bacterium | reverse complement strand
TGTGTACTGACCCGATTGGTGAAAGTGAATACATTGAACGCTTCAAAACAGCGATGGATGATGATTTCAACACCCCTGAAGTGTTACCGATTTTGTTTGAACTGGCTAAAGAAATTAATCGTGTTAAAGAAGAAGACGGTATTAAAGCAGGTGAGTTAGCGGCTATTTTAAAATATATAGGTGCAATCTTAGGTGTGGCGCAAATGGACCCTGAAATTTTCTTAAAAGGTAATTCGCAAGATGATGAGGTTGCCGTGATTGAATCTTTGATTGCTGAGCGTATTCAAGCCAGAACAGATAAAGATTGGGCCAAGGCGGATGAATGTCGCGACAAGCTTAATGCATTGAACGTTGTGCTAGAGGACAGCGGTGCAGTGACAACGTGGCGCAAGGGTTAATAGGCTTTGGGGTTGAACATGACTTGTTTCAATCTCATATGGAGGATGGGTTAGGCGAGGAACGAGCCGTAACCCATCGGGCTATATTTTAACTCATAGCTAAACTGTGGAAAAAAACCACATAGTCGATTGCCCAAACCGCCACTCGTACAATATGGTTTGGTCATTGGCGACAAGAAACCGATGGGTTACGCGCAAGCGCTAACTACGGCTCGTTCCTCGCCCCATCCTCCATTTGAGCTCACATCAGATTTTTGTGACGACCACCACTATTCCAAAGTCTTAACAAACCCGCCCATTGCCAATCGATTCATTCGCGCTTCAAGCGTATTCTCAATTAAACAAGCCACCGTCATTGGCCCTACACCGCCCGGTACTGGCGTAATATGACCAGCCTTTTCTTTGGCTACATCAAATTCTACGTCACCAGTCAGGCTACCATCGGCTAGTCGGTTAATGCCAACATCAATGACAACAGCGCCTTCTCTAATCCACTCACCGGGGATAAAGTTTGGTTTGCCTACCGCTACCACCAAAATCTCTGCGCGGCGAACATGGCTTTCTAAATCTTCAGTAAACTTGTGACAAACTGTGATGGTGCAACCTTTAAGCAACAGCTCAGACGCCATCGGGCGGCCTACTATGTTTGAGGCGCCTACTACAACCGCTTCGCGCCCACGCACGTTGATGTTGCAGGTTTCAAGCATTTTTACGATGCCTTTGGGCGTGCAGGGACGCAATACCGGCATACGTTGCACTAATCGGCCAATATTATAAGGGTGAAAACCGTCAACATCTTTTAGCGGATTTATTCTTTCAAGAATTTCTTCAGTCTTAAGGCCATAAGGCAAAGGCAACTGAACCAAAATGCCATCGATTTCTTCATCGTCATTTAATTGGTCAATCAATTCGAGTAGGCGGCCCTGTGAGGTGGTATCTGGTAGGTTAAAAGACTGCTCGACAAAACCGACTTCAGCACAGGCTTTGCGTTTGTTGTTGACGTAAACTTTTGAGGCGGCATCGAGTCCAACCAAAATGACGGCAAGGCCCGGTGGACGTTTACCCTCTTTAACCAGTTTTTCGACCGATTGAGCGACAGTTTGCCTGACTGATTTGGCAATGGCCTTGCCGTCAATTATTTGTGCTGTCGATTGTGCTGATGAATTCTCTGACATTGTTTAGACATTCCGCTAGTTTGAAGATTTGAAGAAGTTAGAGATTAAAGGTGTAAAAAAATCCGCGCTATTCTCTCATAAAGCGCGCATCAAGTGCGAGCAAAGAGCGATTCAAGACTTACATTTTTCACCTAATTTGGCCGAAATCACTCAAAACATCACCACAATGAATCAATTTCGTTCAATTGACAAAATACTTCAATAAAGTGTTTGACGACCCAAAGGCAACCCTGTAATATCCGCATCCGTTGTCACAGAGGTGGCGATATGTCGGTAATTGGCGCAGTTTGGTAGCGCACTTGGTTTGGGTCCAAGGGGTCGCAGGTTCAAATCCTGCATTACCGACCACTTTTTTGAGTATCACGCAGCTTTTACTGTGCGCCCGTAGCTCAGCTGGATAGAGCAACGGCCTTCTAAGCCGTGGGTCGCAGGTTCAAATCCTGCCGGGTGCGCCATTAAAGTGAAATGTAAGATGCAGTAAAAAAGTACTATGGTGGCTGTAGCTCAGTTGGTAGAGCTCCGGATTGTGATTCCGGCGGTCGCGGGTTCAAGACCCGTCAGCCACCCCATTCTTTGCCTATTAAGGATAATAGCTAAGAATTGTAACACCTAGTTAGATTTGTCGGTAATTGGCGCAGTTTGGTAGCGCACTTGGTTTGGGTCCAAGGGGTCGCAGGTTCAAATCCTGCATTACCGACCACTTCCTTTATATATTCTAGTTATTCTCTTCTTTAACTTTTAAATTCTTCTTTATATACTAACCTGTTGTTTTTTCGAACATATTTAATCCATCTCGGCTTTATTCTTGATGCTTTTCCCGCTTTTGTTTACCTCTTTTACTAAAGTTCAATTTTCTTTGTTATCACTATCGACTCATTGTAAATAGCTCGCTATAATGCTGCGTTCTAAATTTTACAAACTGGACCAACTGTCGCCAATCAAATCATAGACAGGTGGTCGGCCCGCAGTTTGGGCAAGAAAACTAATATAAGAATGATCTGTTAACAGCGGATTCATTGATTCCCTAGGAAGTCAGTAGACATCCGACTATACAAGAACTATTGAGGTAATAACCATGCAAGTATCTGTAGAGACGACTCAAGGTCTGGAACGACGTCTTACAATTACAGTTCCTGCCGAAAAAGTAGATACTGAAATTAAGAATCGTCTTCGCCACATCGCGAAGACTCAACGTATTGACGGCTTCCGCCCTGGAAAGGTTCCTGTATCTGTGATCCGTAAGCGTTACGGCATTGCTGTTCGTAACGAAGTGGCTGCTGATATGATGCAACGTAACTACGTTGACGCTTTGGTTGGTGAAAAAATCAACCCAGCTGGCGCACCACAAATTGAACAGAAAATGAATCAAGAAGGTCAAGACCTGGAATTTGTTGCCACTTTTGAAGTTTATCCAGAAGTTGCATTAAAAGACTTGTCTACTTTACCTATCGACAAGCCTGTTGTTGATGTTGAAGATGGCGATTTGGACAACATGCTTGAAACTTTGCGTAAGCAACACGCAACGTGGAAATCAGTTAAGCGTAAATCTAAGAAATCTGACAAAGTGACCATGGATTTTGTGGGTACTGTTGACGGTGAAGAATTTGACGGCGGCAAAGCTGAAGATTTCGAATTGGAATTGGGTCAAGACCGAATGATCCCAGGCTTCGAAAAAGGCATTATCGGTGCCAAAGCTGGTGAAGAAGTTACTGTTGAAGTGACTTTCCCAGAAGATTACCACGCAGAAAACCTTAAAGGTAAGCCTGCGGTATTCGCCGTTAAACTGAACAGTGTTGAACAGCAAGTATTGCCAGAAGTTGATGACGAATTTGCGACTTTGTTCGGTGTTGAAGAAGGTGGCGTTGATGCCCTTAAAACCGAAGTTCGTAAGAACATGACACGTGAACTGGGTCAAGCTGTTAAAGGCAAGATCAAAGAGCAAGTGATCAAAGGTATTTTGGCAATGCATGAACTGGATTTGCCACGTTCATTGATAGACCAAGAAATCGAAGGTTTGCGTAAACAAGCCATGCAACGCTTTGGCGGTCAGGCAAGTCCTGAAAACATGCCTGAGTTGCCAGCTGACTTGTTTGAAGAGCAAGCTAAAGACCGTGTTAAGATCGGTTTGTTGCTTGGCGAAGTTATTAAGTCTAACGAGTTGCAAGTTGAAGATGACCGCGTAACAGCGTTGATTGAAAACATGGCTTCTGCTTACGAGAACCCAGAAGAAGTGGTTCAGTACTACAAGACTAACAATGAATTGTTACAACAAATGCGCAACGTCGCTTTGGAAGAGCAAGCCATTGACTTAGTGGTTGAAAATGCAACAGTTACTGATGCACCGGCTTCATTTGATGACATAATGAACCCTAAAGACCAGTAAGCATTGACATCTGTTTTATGACTGTTATAAATGGCTCAGGTGTAATACACCCTGAGCCATTTTTCTATTTAAAGGATTTAAATCCATGATCAGCAGTAATTCCCCAAGCGAGACTTTTGATCCGCTTAACCCACTAAGTGCCTTGGTGCCAATGGTGGTTGAACAAACGGCCAAAGGCGAACGTTCTTACGATATCTTTTCGCGATTACTTAAA
The DNA here is from genome assembly GCA_938085045.1 of uncultured Alteromonadaceae bacterium. Taxonomy (GTDB): domain Bacteria; phylum Pseudomonadota; class Gammaproteobacteria; order Enterobacterales; family Alteromonadaceae; genus JABSOG01. The sequence continues at coordinate 17,710 of CALKGI010000255.1, read as the reverse complement.
GAGCGAGTGATTTTTTTGACCGGACAGGTTGAAGATCAAATGGCCAACTTGATTGTTGCCCAGCTGCTGTTTTTGGAGTCAGAAAGCCCAGAAAAAGACATTTTTATCTACATTAACTCTCCAGGCGGTTCGGTAACAGCCGGTATGGCGATTTATGATACTATGCAGTTCATCAAACCTAGTATCAGTACTGTATGTATTGGTCAGGCAGCCAGCATGGGCGCATTTTTGCTTTCAGGCGGTGCCAAAGGTAAACGTTATTGCTTGCCAAATGCTCGCGTGATGATTCACCAGCCGTTAGGTGGTTTCCAAGGTCAAGCGTCTGATTTTGAAATTCATGCCAAAGAAATCCTCAGTATTAAAGAGAAATTAAATCGGTTATTAGCCGAGCATACTGGACAGGAATTTGATAAAGTAGCGAATGATACTGACCGGGATAACTTTTTAAGTGCAGCCGAGGCAGTAGAATACGGTTTGGTTGATGAAGTGATGACCAACAGAAACATCAAATAAATTGATGTTGGCGCCAGGTCTGACTCTAAAGACACTCGGCGCCTTTTAAGAGAATTTGTAAGTGAGGTTGTTAAATGTCGGAAGACCATAAAGATGGTGGCAGCACTAAGTTGCTTTACTGTTCCTTTTGCGGTAAAAGTCAACATGAAGTAAAAAAGCTGATTGCCGGTCCTTCAGTATATGTCTGCGACGAATGTGTTGAGTTGTGTAACGACATTATTCGCGAAGAAATCAAAGAAATTGCCCCTAAAAAACCTTCAGACAAATTGCCGACGCCACGAGAAATACGTGAAAATCTCGACGATTATGTCATAGGCCAAGAGCACGCTAAAAAAGTGTTGTCGGTTGCGGTTTACAATCATTATAAGCGTTTGCAAGCCGGTGGCGTTGTTGAAAACGTTGAACTGGGCAAAAGTAACATCTTGATGATTGGCCCAACAGGTAGTGGTAAAACTTTGCTTGCCGAAACATTGGCCAGAATGTTAGATGTACCATTCACCATGGCTGACGCCACCACCCTGACCGAAGCGGGTTATGTGGGTGAAGATGTTGAAAATATTATTCAAAAGTTGCTGCAAAAATGCGATTACGACGTAGAAAAAGCCCAGCGCGGCATTGTTTACGTTGATGAGATTGATAAAATCTCTCGTAAATCAGACAACCCGTCCATCACTCGTGATGTTTCTGGTGAAGGGGTGCAACAGGCCCTGTTGAAACTGGTTGAAGGCACAATTGCTTCGGTGCCACCTCAAGGTGGTCGTAAGCATCCACAGCAAGAGTTTTTGCAGGTTGATACCTCTAAGATTTTGTTTATCTGTGGCGGTGCATTTGCCGGACTTGATAAAGTGATTGAGCAACGCAGCCTCAAAGGCACTGGCATTGGCTTTGGTGCCAAGGTCAAATCTAGCGATGCTAAAGTGTCATTGACTGAAAACATCAAAAAAGTTGAGCCACAAGATTTGATCAAATACGGTCTTATTCCTGAGTTCATCGGTCGTTTGCCAGTAGTGGCAACATTGGCTGAGCTTGACCTTGATGCGTTGATTCAAATTCTTAACGAGCCTAAAAACGCCATCACTAAGCAGTATGGTGCTTTGTTCTCAATGGATGACGTTGAGTTGGAATTCCGTGAAGATGCACTTATCGCTATTGCCGAAAAAGCAATGGACCGTAAAACTGGTGCTCGTGGATTACGCTCTATCGTAGAGAATATCTTACTCGATATCATGTATGAATTGCCGTCGATGGAAGATGTCACCAAAGTGGTTATTGATGAGGGTGTGGTAAAAGAAGAGTCGGATCCGATTCTGATTTATCAAAGCCATATTGAAAACCAGGCGGTTTCTGAGTAAATCGCTTGGTCTGAACGTTTTGATTAAGTAAAAGAGGCAGCCCATGGGTTGCCTTTTTTTATGGCTTTAAAGTCAAGAGATTCACACGGTGACACGGAGGTTCACGGAGAAAGCGAAAAGATGGAAAGGCGAGTAATACCAACTCCATTAATTAACTGGTCATTTTGCTGGCTAAAATAAGCATTAGCTTCGTTATTAATCTTGTCATTAGAGTGACTAGTGGCGGCGATTAATGCCTTGCTACTGCTTATTTTCGCTGCCCAAAATCAGACCAGTGAATTAATGTCATTGGTATAAGTAAAAGGGAATTTTGGGTTGGTGTAGTTAGTTGTATCTTTATCAGTTCTTTTTTTTCTTTTTTCAATTTTTCCTCCGTGAACCTCCGCGTCTCGGTGCCTCGGTAATTGCTCCTGCATTACTCTACCAAAATACATCCATGTATTAGTCCGTGGTGAAGCTCTTGAACTGCCATCCAATCAATCAAGTAATCTCCTGACAGAACACCGACTTATTACTCGGTGCAATGAAATTAACCTTGACCGCCCGGTTACGGCCTCTTTCTTTGGCTAGGTAAAGTGCATCATCAGCAGCTTTGATAAACTGTTCGTAATTGGTGTGCAGTGGTACCACAGAGAAGTCACTCGATAATGCTGCACCAATGCTAATCGTTATGCGATTAGAGACTTTTGAATGTTGATGGGTAATGTTTAAGGCGCGAATGGTCTCTAACACTATTTTAACCACATACTCACAATTTTGGGTGCTTGAATCGGCTAGCACCAAGGCAAACTCTTCGCCGCCGTAACGGGCAACCATATCGCTTGAGCGGTTGATTCTTTTATTCAGAGCCTGCGCCACCTCTACAAGGGTGTTATCACCGGCTTGATGACCATAGCTATCGTTATAGGGTTTAAAATAATCGATGTCACACATCAATAATGCGACGGGCTGGTGGTTGCGTTGCATTCTTAGCCAGCTGTTGGAAATGAATTGTTCAAATGCGCGGCGATTGTTGATGTGGGTGAGACCATCGGTTAAGACCAATTCTTCGAGCGCGGTGCGTTGTTCATTTACAGTGCTGATTAATTGGTTAAAGTCATCACTGAGGTTTTTTATTTCCTCAATTTTAAAGCTGGGTGTCAGGTGGTGAAAATATTTGGTATTGACCATTCTACGAATAAAGCGGGCACTTTTGGTCACTGGACTGACGATAAAACGGTTGACGAAAATCAGCATCGACAATGGGATAAGGGCCAGCAAAGCGATGGTAAAAAGGGTGGTTTTATCAAACAATTGAGGTTTTTCACCGTGTTGGTGCGCTATCTTAAGCAAAATAACCGGCTCACCTGAGGGGTTTTCAATGACACGTTGGCGTTTGTAGGTAAAGGTTTCACCGTATAATTTGCCATCAAGTTTGGGAATGTTCTGTTGTTTTTGCCGTTTGCTGAGAATATGTGAAGACAAGTTTAACTGGGAGATCTCTTGCAATGCTTTTATCAGTCCGGGCCTGACTTTTCTTACAAACACCAATACGCCTACCGGGTCACCTGTGCGGTCTGAATGACGTAGCTCAGTAGCACTGAACATTACTGGGCCTTGTTTGGTTAAAATGAAACCGCCGTTTCTAGGGATATTACTTGCTGTTTTATTTGCTTGGGGAAAAATCGATTTAAGCGCTGGGTTTGTTTGTAAATTCAATTCTGGAAAACCAATAGACTCTTTGTTGACGTAGTCAAAGCCTCGGCCCCAAACCATTTTATGGTTGAGGTCGTAATAAAAAATACCGTCAATTTTCAATGAGACAAAAGTATCGTTAAGTAAGTTCTCGTCAATAAAGTCTTGGCTTTGTTTAGTGACAAATTCATAACTTTCATCCCACACGGCATAGTCGTAATTCATGGTTTGCAAAAAAGAGATTTCTTTTTTTAAGGCGCTGTTTAAGGTGACTAATTCACGTTGGTGAAAGTCGTCGATAGTGGCGACCATATTGGGAATTGAAACGAAGTAGCGATAACCGATGAGCACACCAGCCAAAGACAACATCAGCAGTGCGGCGTACAAGAAGGCGAGTTTGCGTAGGGTCATGCAAGGTTCTTTCTTTTTGTTTTTTCCTTTTTTAAGTTTAGTTCATTGTTGCTGAAAAGATAAAAGCTTTTTAACCACACAGGACACAGAGCACACAGAGAAAAAATAAAACCATTAAAAACTGAATCAAACTTGAAATCTTGATTGGTTTTCTTTTCTCCGTGTCCTTTGTGCCCTCTGTGGTGAAGCGCTTTTGAATTTAAAGCCGAAGGCGTAAAGTCGTTAACCGCTTTAAAGCGGCAAGTCGGCCTCAAAATCAACAGCAACCACTTTATACTCAGGACAAAGTGTTTCGCTGTCATGCTCATCACTGGTGACCCGGTTAATCATTAACTCGGGGAAGTGGAACGTAGTGAACAACACGCCCGGTTTAACTTTGTCGCTGATCACTGCGTTTAAGCTAATCTCGCCTCGGTTCGAAAACAGTCTGACCTGACCATTTTCAAGCATGCCCTTAGCTTTGGCGTCAACTGCGTTTATCAATAATACATCTTCGGTCATGATCTGTTCATTGCTGGTTCGCCGGGTCATAGTGCCCGCATTGTAATGCACCAAATCACGGCTAGTCGTTAAGATGTAAGGGTATTCTTCTTGATGGGTGGTTACCTCGTTGCTTTGCTCGTAAGGGTAGAAATGAAACTTACCTTTGCCCCGCTTGAACTCTTCTATGTGTAGAATTTGAGTGTCTGAGCCATCTTTAAGCACAGGCCATTGCTTGCCGTTTTTACCTAACTCATCCCATTTAACGCCAGCGAAGAAGGGCACTACATTGGCAATCTCTTCGAGCACGGTGTGAATGTCAAAATCGGGCAAGTCTTGGCCAAGATGGTTCATCATATCAATTAATATTTGGCCATCAGTTTTACAGCCTTTGTGCGGTGGTACGGCGGCATTAACTTGCTGAATTCGGCGCTCACCATTGGTGAAGGTACCTGTTTTCTCTAAAAAGCTACTACCCGGTAAAACCACATCAGCAAGCTTGGCGGTCTCCGACAAGAATATCTCTTGCACAACCAACAGCTCTAAGTTTTGCAAACTTGATACCACATGGTCGTGATTTGGGTCGGTGTGAGCGACATCTTCACCCATTATCCACAACGCTTTTAACTCACCTGCAAGGGCTGCATTGAACATCTCAGGAATTTTCAAACCAACATCAAATGGCATAGGTGTACCATACGCCTGTTCATAATATTGTTGATTTTCTTCAATATTCACCGGGAAATAACCCGCGCCTTGATGCGGCTGACAACCCATGTCGGCAGCACCTTGAACATTGTTTTGCCCACGTAGTGGATTAACACCAACGCCCTCACGACCAATATTGCCCGTCATCATCGCTAAATCGGCAATCGACATTACGGTGCGGCTGCCCTGTGAATGTTCAGTTACGCCCAAACCGTGAAAACTCATGGCTTTGTTTGCGCTGGCATAACCTATGGCAGCAGCTTTGACTAATTGTGCTTCTACTCCGCAGGTTTTCGCCAAGTGCGGGATATCAAGTGCCATAATCGCTGCTTTATATTCGTCGTAGGCTTCGCAGCGGGTGTCGATAAAGTCTTGGTCAACCAAACCCGCTTCAATGATGAAATACGCCATCATGTTCAGCAGCGCAACATTGGTGCCGGGAATTAATTGCAAATGCCAGTTGGCATATCGTGCCAGTTCGGTTTCGACCGGGTCGATAACAATCAGTGGTGTGCCTTTCATTACCTTTTGTTTAATTTTAGCGCCAGTGACAGGGTGAGCAGCGGTTGGGTTAGCACCAATCAGTAAGATAAATTCAGTTTGCTTTAAATCGTTGATTGAGTTGGTGGCGGCACCCGTACCAAAACTTTTTTGCATACCAAAGGCGGTAGGTGAATGACATACCCGAGCACAACAGTCGATGTTGTTGGTGCCAACGGCAACCCTGAGCATTTTTTGCATCAGGTAATTTTCTTCGTTGGTGCAGCGCGACGATGAAATACCGGCAATGGCGTGAGCACCATGCTGAGTCTTTATGCCAGTCATTCTTTTGGCCAGATAGGTGTAAGCCTCTTCCCAGCTTACCGGCACTAGCTCATCATTTTTACGAATAAGCGGGGTGTCGAGACGGTCTGGGTGATTGTAAAAACGCCAAGCGTAACGGCCTTTCAAACAAGTGTGCCCCTGATTGACCTCGGCATCATCAGGTGCCCTAATCGATAGTATTTTGTTGTTTTTGACTGAGACTTCTAAATTACAACCTACGCCGCAATATGAACAAACCGTACGGTACTTGTCGGTGGCTTCAACCGATTTTGACTGAAAGCGGTCAGAAATTGCAGCGGTTGGGCAAGTGTGCGCACAAGCACCACAAGAAACACAATCTGACTCGTCAAAAGACACATCGTTACCGGCAATGATTCTGCTGTCAAACCCTCGACCTTCAACGCTTAATACAAACTCACCTTGAATTTCGTCACATGCTCGCACGCAGCGATAACAGTTAATGCACTTAGATAAATCCATGCGCATATAAGGGTGAGAAAGGTCTTTGGGTTGCTCGATGTGGTTTTTACCTTTGGCGTAACGAATTTGCCTTACGCCAGTTTCACCTGCCACATCTTGTAATTCACAATTACCATTAGATTCACAAGTTAGGCAATCAGGTGGATGGTCGCTCAGTACAAGTTCCACGATATTGCGGCGCAGTTTTTGTACTCTTTGGGAATCTGAATAAATGTACATATTTTCGCTGATGGGGGTATGACACGAAGCCATCACTTTGGCTGGGCCATCGGCGGTTAGGGCTACGTCGACCGAGCAAACTCGGCAGCTGCCGTAGGCATCAAGGCGGCTGTCGTCGCATAACGTGGGAATATATTGCTCATGACGGCGACAGAATTCGAGAATGGTTTCGCCCTCAACAATGGGCAAAGCCTGATGGTTAAGAAAAGCCGTTTTGGTCATTATCTTATCTCCCGAATGTCGATTGACTCATCCGCTTTAAAAAACGGTTTGAGTTCGTTGGCAAAATATTCCAGCGCATTTTCTACCGGCAATGGCACGCCGCCGCCAAGGGCGCACAATGACCCCAGTTTCATGGTCTCTAACAGGTCGTCAAAAAGTTCACGGTCAATTTTACCTTCGCCTTTCATTGCGCTGCTGAGCATTTCTTCACCTCGGGTAGCACCAAGGCGACACGGAAAGCATTTGCCGCAAGACTCTACTGCTGTGAATTCAAATAGGTGTTGCAAATATTTCACCATAGGCATGGTTTCGGGAATGCCAATAATACTGGCATGACCCAGTAAAAAACCGGCATCATTGAACGATTCAAAATCCAAATTCAATTGGTCAAAGTGACTTCTAGGGACTATTCCGCCGAGCGGCCCACCTATGTGCATGGCTTTTATAGACAAGCAAAACCCACCAGAGGCTTCTATCACCGTTTGTAGTGGCGTGCCCATATCAACTTCATAAATACCGGGTTTGTTGAAGCTGCTGTCGAGCGATAACAATTTTGTGCCGGTTGAACGACCATTACCAATGGCTTTAAATGCATCAGCGCCGTGGGTCAAAATCCAATGAATAGAGGCAAAGGTCTCGACATTGTTCAGCGCGGTAGGCAAACCATATAAACCACTTTGAGTAGGGAAGGGTGGACGGACAGATACTACCGGACGCTGACCTTCAATAGAACGCAACAGTGCGGTTTCTTCGCCACAAATGTATGCGCCAGCGCCTTTTATTACTTTAAATTTAAACGACCAGTCGTCTTTACTTATTTGGCTATCGGCCAAAAGCTTTTGCTGGCTTTCTAGGTCTTTTATGGCCTGTTCACAGACACTGATGGATTCTGGGTATTCATCGCGAATGTACAAAATACCTTCGCGAGCACCAGTTAACCAGCCTGCCATTAACATGCCGAATAACACAGAGTGTGGGTTTTGTTCTAGCAAATAGCGGTCACTGAATGCGCCCGGGTCGCCTTCGTCGGCATTACAAACGATGTACTTTTCATGGCCCGGTTCATTACGACAAGCCGACCATTTAAACCCTGTCGGGAAACCCGCACCACCGCGCCCTCGCAAACCAGAATCACTGATTTGCTGTAATAATTGTTCGCCAGAATACTTATCAGTGACGTCGGTGAACAAATGATAATAGCTGGTAATGTCGGTGACCGGTGTGGTTAGAATGGCTTCGCTGGCCAAGCATTCAACATAAAGTGGGTCTACTTCATGTTGTGGCGGCTTTCCCAAAATATCTGCCAGCCGCTCTATATCTTTGCCCGAGTAATTGACCCCATCTACCCTGAATGAACTGTTTTTATTACACAACCCTAAACAGGTGATATGACCGATGTCGTCGCTGTTAAAGTGTTTTTCAAGTTCGTTTTGCACACGGTCTTGCGTTTCGGCGCAAAGACAAGATGAACCGTTGCAGACATAAGCTTTTTTATCGGCATTTTTGCCTTCAAGAAAATCGTAAAAAGAGGCGGTGCCCTTGACGGTAGATTCGCCGACCAAATGATTTTTGGCCAAAGCTTTGCGGGTAGAGTCTTTTGCGCTGGGTTTGGTGTCGACTAGGGTTTCAAACAAACTGTCGGTGGTGCCTTTACGCCGCGCGAGGCTACTGAGATTTTTTGACATCGAATCTTCTCTTTTAATTTATGTTGATTAGCTATGATCTGATTTTAGCCGCCATTGGCCGTGATAGACATTAAAACTGCTGGGTTTGGTAAAGCCTATCAGCGTCAGATCAAAACGTTTTGCCGCCTGTATGGCCAAACTTGATGGTGCACCCACCGCAACTAATACAGGATAACCCGCCACAAGTGCTTTTTGAACCAATTCGAAGCTGACTCGACCACTGACAAGTAAAATTTGTTTAAGTGATTGGCCGTTTGAGTGTGTATTGTCTTGTTGCAATTGCTCGCCAATGACCTTGTCGAGCGCATTATGACGCCCCACGTCTTCTTTTAGGCCAAGCAATTGATAGTGTTCATCGAATAATGCAGCAGCGTGAACCCCACCAGTTTGGGCAAACAATGATTGTTGCTCAAGCAAGCGGCTTGGCAACAAACCCAGCTGTTCGCCGTCAAGCCAATTGGCTGTTTTGTTGAGTGCTTTGGGGGTTTTTAGTTCAAGTGATTTCAACGAGGTTTTACCGCAGATACCACAGCTAGACTGGGTGATTAATTGGCGCTGAAAATCGGCTATTTGGGGTTTGAACTCCGGTTGATAAGTGACGAGCAGTTGATTGGGCAATGGGCCATTTTCATTCTCTTCATACGCAATGCGCTGAATTTGGGCTGACTCGCTAATCTGACCTTCAGATAACAATAAACCTAAGGTTAAAGCAATATCATCGCCCGGGGTGCGCATGGTAATGGTAAAAACCTGAACTTGCTCTGTCTCATCGAACCATGCAAGAGAAATTTGTAACGGTTCTTCGCTTATTACATCGTCAAATTCAGCTTTGCTGTGAGTGCCATGAATACTCAAGCGGCTAACTTTGATGGCAGGTAACTGACTGTTATTTTGCACATTATTGATTTTCATCGGATTAGTATAATGTGTATTGGGGTGCTGGTATAGCTTATTTGAGGTATCTGACGCCTATCCGGTAACCATGTTTAAGTGCTTGTCTTAAATAGCTGGAATGTAGGGTATGACGGTTATCTAACATCGACATTTCGCCTATGCCATCAGGCTCGTCCCAACGATGTTCTAACACCACTTTGTTAAGTAACTGCGACATGTCTTCTTGTTTAAAAATATCATAATGGGCATTGATGCCTTTAGTGCTGATTTGGGTATAATCGCGCTCTCTCATGCATTGTAAATAAGCCACTAAATTGCTGGTAAATAAGGTCGACGAAATTCTCGGTTTTACTTGTTCTGAGTCATGCGGGTCGCGTGTGTATAGTGAATAAGGCGTGGGCTGAGTTTCGTTACGATCGCGATGGAACTTGAGGTGAGGAAAGCGATTACGGTGACCGACATCGCGTGATTTCTCATCCACGCAAGCATTGTAAATTATCACCGTTTCAAAGCACTGAATGAGGGTTTTAGCATTGCCATAAAACGAGAGTTGTTCGTCATGCATGTTCAGCACTGTGCTTTGGTGAAAACGAATGATCAAACCAAAATGTTTGCTCTGACAAGGAATGCCAGAGCGATGAATGGCGGTGTCAAAGTCAGGCAAAATGTTACTACCGTAAAATTGCATTAACTGTTGATTATAATGGGGGATGGCGATTTCGATGGTTGCAGTTGAGCCACACAAAGTAATTTCTAGTGGTTGTTCGGGCGTCAATAGCAGGGTATTGATGATTTGCTCTGGAACAGTGAGTATGTTCATCTACGTAAAACTATCTTTTAATAAGCTGATTGGCTTCAGCTCGTTTAATGTAGTGGTTGGCCAATTTAAACATCTCGGTGCGAAAATCTTTAGAGATGGCGTTAATATCGTTTTGTAATGACAGTAAATTGGTGCAATCAGGCGTGACGTCTTGTGGTTCGAGTGAATAGGTGGTGGTAAACATTGACTGAGAAAACGGTAATATTCTGACCGACCAGTGGTTAGTTATTTTCTGTTCGCCTTTTAAGGCGCTGACGTATTGAGCGACCAACTTGGCATAAAACTCATTGGTACTATAAAACCACAATTTTGGGGTTTTGAATACAGTGCCCGTGTTATCACTGTGGCCTTCGCACGACCAGCAAGGCATCATCAGGCGCATAGAATAAAAGGCATAAACCAGTGGCACAATGCCAGATTCAATGGGATATCTGTCCGGATCGCTCGACATTTGCTTGTGCGCCATCGGGCATTGGGCAGAGCAATGTTGACTAGAGGTGGTTGATTGTTCGTCACCAACAGCAAAACGACAACCAGGGCAGGGCCTAGCTTGTTGGTCTGAAGGTTGGTTGACCAAATCGATTAAAGCGGTCTTTATGAGCTGTTTTTGCTCGACTTTAAAACAATCATCTTTAATTTTCACACGGTTACCTGATTTATTCGTTACTAGATTTAAGTATATAGACGGTTGAGTAATAGGCCTAGTTTTTTTATGGGTTTACAGGGTAAACAAAAGGGCCATTTTGATTCACTCTAGTGGCAAGATTAATAACGACGTTAATACTTATTTTAGCCAGCAAAATGACCAGTTAATTAATGGATTTGGTATGACAGGTGATTTATTTATCATGTTTGCTGTTCGTCGCTATATCCAGCAGTGCAAGCAACAGCGTTTTGTGAGTGTCGCTTAGTGGTTTGATGGTGATGTCTATGGGTAAAGTGTTTGCCAGCAAATGCAAATGTTTGATTTGGCGCTGCTGTTCAGGAAACAATTGATGCATGGTTGTAAGCACCTGTTGGACCAAAGGGGCATTTTGTTGCAACATGGCAACAATGACTTTACGCAAATTAACTTTGTAACTGTGTGGCGCAATGGTCAATATTTTGTTGTATATGACCATGGCCTCAGACCATTTTGAGGCTGCTAATAAGTCATCGGCTTTGATCAACATAAAAGCGGGGAGCCGCTCATCAATTGTTTTGACTCTATAACGATTACTTTGCAGTTTAATCACGCCATAATAATAAGCCCCTTTTATTTTCTCCTTTTGCGCTTGGGTATACTGAGAATTGTCTTTGCTGTGTTGGTACAACGCGTCTGTTACCTTGGATATTCTATTGAGTAGATTGGTTAATACCTGTTGTTTTTGCGGTTCATTTAGCCCCGTTTTGGTCGAGTACATTGTATAAATAAACATTTTGTGGAAACTCGATATTACCTCAAAACCCGGACCAAAAGTTAAATCAAGAGACTTGGACAGTTCACTCGTATCAAAATAATATTGATGTTTACTCAGCGCGGTGAGGTTTTGCAAAGTTGGCTCACTGGCAAATCTAACCAAGTCGTATAAATAGTCAAACTGTTGCTTAATAGAACCTGTGAGTAATTTGCCATAGCGACCAAAGGTGTCGGGAGAATCAGGGTTAATCAGTACTTTTAGCAATAACTCAAAGCTTTTTAGCTGTTTGTCGGACCAAGTCCAAAACAACACATCGGCATCAGCGAGTAATTCCATGGCTGGAAACTTGTTTTTACGCGAAAAAATCGTGGTATACAAAGTCTCAAACTTCGACAGTGTATATTGGTCTTCATCAATTGTTGCTATGCCCTTTAAGCGCATAAATTCAGTGACGACATCAATAGCTTTTTGAATTCTTTGTGGGTCGTTATCATCCATGATCTCTAGCAACTTGTTCAATTGTTGTTGTCTATCTAGTTGGTTATTGTCGGCGTAGTCGCTATACAACAGGTAAACCCAAAGTACACCTAAAGTATTTTTGGCCTGCTTGTGGGCTATGGTTAATCGTTGTTCTGCCAACAGTTGTAGTCGTTGCGACTCATTTCTTTGATTAAAAAACTGTATTGACGCGCCGATAGCAACCACCAACAGCAGGCTTAACGTGGCAAAACTGACAACAATGGCTTGGTTTTTCTTTTTGTTTTCAACAATAAAGTCGCCGTAAATCTCATCTTTGCTTTTGGCCAGTAAAGTGGCGCAAATAGAGGCTATTTTATTTTCGCAATCGGGCGAGTTTAGTTGTTTGGTGACATTGCGCAAGTCAGGATATAGTGGCTCTTGATGGAATACACCGGTCAACAAGGTTGGCAGTGCATCGGTATGTTGCCAATCAAAATCACCCCTTTGCCTTTGCCCCTGATCTTGCCATAGCACCACATCGTCAACCCACACGATAATAAAATTATCCATCGTTCGGTTTTCTAACCACCACTGTATTTCTTTGCATACCCATGGCGATTGGGCTGCTTGTTTTGAGGCCAGATAAATAAAATAGTCGCTATGAGATAAAGCGGTTTCAATTTCGCCCCATAAGTTGGTGCCAGTCGATAAATGAGTGGTGTCTCGAAATAACTTAAACGCCCGCACCTGATACCATTTTTTGGAAAAACGCTCTAGTTTATATTGTAACGTTGCAGCCAATGTATTGTTTGAAGCATGGCTGTAAGAAATAAACGCTTTGTACTTATTCATCCGGATTTGTGGACTCATTTTGTGATAGCGGGTAAGTTTATCGCAAATGTGAAATTATCGAAAATGAAAAAGGGATATGAATGTTAGCGCCATGAATAAAACGGGTCGGTGTATTTTTTGGACGTGAGCAATCTCGCCTTGTGGCATCAACTGATTAGATGTTCCAAGCTGCCCATGTTGGTGCTAAGGATACTTACAACAATAAAACATTTGTGAAACAGAACTAAAAATCACTAGCCAAGTTGTTGGCAGATCAGGTTTTAATAGAAGGTATCAGTATATTTTTGCACTATGAGTGGTTTGTTAATCCTAAATCTATTGTTTTTGATCTCAGAGGAATTGCTGAAAATAACAGTCCTATTGATGTTTCAAGGGTTTTATTGCAACTATCTGAAATGCTGAAGGCAAACGATTATGAGCGCGTTATTTTGGCGTTCAAAGGCCAACAACGTTTTGTATTACAGGGCCGCTTTTTTAAGACTACAGGTGAAGAGTATGGTGTTCGAAACCCAGCATATACGCTTCGCAATTTACCACAAAATGTACATAAGCTTGACGGCACTGCGGCTTTCTCTACATGGCGCGGTGGTCTCTTGGGCGTTCTAAGTAAGCAAATGAATGACTTAAACAGCTTTCACGAACAATGATATTCATCAGATTTAAAATAAGATTATGGGGTGACGTTAAATTGATCTTGAATCGTTCAGTTTGGGTATGTCTTGGCTTGTGTCGCGCAGTGATAGTTACTTGCCCTTATTCACCTTTCTTTATTTTTACCTAAGGGGCTGGTATAAACGTTTACAAACTTACCCAAAAACGAAGTGTCTGATGCCCCATAACCAAAATTGTAAAACCCCCGACTGCCCTCGGTTAGCCGTGAGCTTCAGTGCTTATTGTGGTGAACATCTGCCTGAAACTGATGATTACCTTGCCTTGCTCAGCCATGAAATCGCTACAGCCACAACGCCGGTTTCGCTCAATTTACATCATGTACCACTGACCGACTTAGTGGTGATGAACCAGACGTTTGATTCGCCCTCAATACAGCAGGTTACCTTGCGCCACTGTACTTTTGTTAATGTTCAAATGGATATGGGGCAACTACAAAACGTTAATTTTGTGAATTGTAAATTTATTCGTTGTCATTGGGTTGGTATTGAACTCAGTGAGTTTAATTTTTCACAATGCCGCTTTCACCGCTGTCATTTTGCTGCGCATTGCCAATTACAACATGGTGGGTTTGATGAGTGTCAGTTTTACCGTTTGAGCATATTTGAAGGCGCCCTCGAAAATGTAGATTTTTTAGATGTGCAACCCAGCAAGTATCTGTCGATTGTAGAGTCGAGTATTATCCAGGTGATGTTTATGCGAGGTGAACTCGCGCATTTGGCGATTTCCAACTGTTACGTGTCCGATATCATGGCAGGTTACATGGCTTTACCTTCGGCGATTTTTGATGGGGTCAATACAGCTGATTTTGAGGTGGAACCGCGTTATTGTGATTTTCGGGGGCTGCAACTTGTTGATTCTGATATCGATATAGACCACAAAGATTGGTCATTGTGGAACAATTTCTTGGTAGAGCGTGCTTTTTTGCCATTTTTGCTGGATTTGTTAGAAACGAAACTGGCAGATGATACCTATCACTTTCATGAAGAGATCATTGAAATTGCGCTGAAAGTTCAAGGAGAGTTTGAAGCGCTGCCAGCTGTCTTTGTCGATAGCGCAGTAGATTATTTCACCAACGGCTATCGTTATTTTATCCAAACCCAAGATTTTACTGAGTTGGGTAAGTTTCTCAGCTCGTTTGGCCATCTTAAAACACATTTCCCTGAACACTTTGGTCATGCTCGGTTGGGTGATGACAGTTTAACATCTTTGCCTATGTCGCCAATAAACGATGAAGGACAAGGTTACATTGTGATCTGCTTGGTAACGCAAGACTATAGTCCGGCGGCATTTAATCAACTCTTGAGTGAAATCGATGCTGTATATCAGCGGATAAGTATTTTAAGCGATGCAAGTGATGGTGCGTGGGAGTTACTTGAAGTGTCTCGGGGTAGTTGGGTGCTCACCTTGTTTGGTCACTTAACACAATTACTAGCGTTTAAAGACACGGTTGATACCTCACAAATTAAGCTTAATCAGCAACAATTGCTCGAATCTAAACAAAAGCAGCAATACTACCAACTGGCAACGTTAGAAAAACAACTAGCGATATTGAAAAAGCAGCAGTTGGCACCGCAAGTAATGGCAACACTTGGTAAAGATGAGTTACTGAATAAGCAAATTGCTGAACTGACCCAAAGGGTCGAGTCGATTCAATGTTCGGTTTATGATCATAAAGGCCAGTTACTTAGCGGCGATAGTGCTTCTTCGAAGCTAAATATTAAGGCCTGAGTTATTTGCCTGCTCAATTTGTCAATATCCAGAATAACGTCTAGTTCATAATTGGGCACGTTAATTCTTTCGTGTCGAATTCTTGCCTTAGTCATACCTTGGTTATTTTGATAATCAGGGTATTAATAAACCTACCTAAGAACTGACAACCGTACAACAGACTCTATACTGTACCAATACAGCTTATTTGGGACGTGTATTATGACAGAAGAGCAGTGCAAGGCTTATCAGTCTGTTAAATCGAAAGTGAATAGTGGGGCGAATGTCGAGTTCGCCTGTGCCATGCATGAAGTGAGCGCTGTAGATTACCGAGAATGGGCGGGGACGAAGAAAAGGGATCTAGATAGGGTACAGATAACTCAGGGCAAGTCTGATAACGAACTTGCTTTGGAGTCGCTCAATACGACTTCGCAAACAGTTCGAAACCTGTTTGTAACTTTTGTATTATTGTTGGTATCGATTAGTATTTTGATAGCGTCAACTGATGTTAAGACGCTGTTTATTGACGGAAAAATTAATCTACCATTGATTAACATTGGTTTGCCTGCCAGCAATTTCTTTGCGATTGCACCTCTGTTGATTGTCGTGTTGCACGCCAACTTGTTGTTTAACCTCTATGTTTTATACAAAAAGTTCGAAGTAAATGAGACGGTAGGTGATCATTTACTTTTTCCATTCATCTTTACTCAGGTCTGCGTCAACAGACAATTGAAATGGAGCATTCGGATTATAGGCATTTCAATTTTGTATATTATACTTACGGTTGTGCCGATTTCGTCCCTTCTTTGGTTGCAATGGCGATTTGTCATTTATCAGTCTGATATGATCTCTTTGTTACAGTGGGCCTGTATCTTTGTGCATATCATTATTTTAAGCCTTTTTTTGTGGCCGATGATGACGAAGGCTGATGTCACTAATCCCAAAAAGAAGGTTGGTGTGTTATTCGTATTCACTGTTTATTGGGGGGGCATACCTTATTATTCATTTCAGCTATTGCCACCAGAGCGTTGCGTATATTCGCCCAAAGTTGGCGATGCCTTGCAGTGTCAATACAGTGCTCGAATAGGTCATCTAAAGACACCTGCGACTTTTAGTTTTAGTGCTGGAGACGAATTTAGTCTTTTTCAACCAACACCTGTATGGCAATACAATGCAGTCAAGCCTGCTGGAGTTAACTGGATTGGACTGAATTCGAATGGTATTGATCCGGCTGGCAGTCAATCTGTTGATACCTATCTTGAGAGGTTTACTAGAGGAGTAAAGTTGGATCAACGTAATTTCAGGTATTTGAAATGCAATGGGTGTTCTTTGATTAGGGCTGACTTTAGGGGGAGCGATTTATCTGGCGCACAACTTAGTAGTACCAACTTGTCGTGGGCTGATTTTAGCGGTGTGACCATGGTCGGCTCTGAAATGGAAGGTAGTACGTTGGCTCACGCAACACTTGATAATACAACTATTGTCGGTGCTGATTTTAGTGGCATTAATTTGGTAAATACGAAGTTCAAAGACGCCAATGTTTGGGATTCTGATTTTGATAGTGCTAAGTTTTTTGGTACTAATTTAAGTGGTACAACTTTTTTAAATACCGTTTTACGTTATGTTAAAGTTTCTCCACCTGCTAGTGATTTGTTGAGTAATGTTAGGTTTTATTCAGATTTGAATCCTTACGGTACAGCGTATCTTTGGCCATTATATGGATTGGAACATGCCGAATTTAGCGGAAATATGGATAATGTTCATTTTTGTAATGTATTTGCAGAAGACATTCAGCTGAAATCTTCGACAAGGCAAAAGGCAAACCACAACGCCGTGTTTATGGATTTTGCATGGTTTCGAAATGCTAAGTTAAAAAATTTGAAATTTTCCCGTTCTCGTTTCGCCTATTTGGATTTGACCGGGGCTACTCTAATTGATGTCACATGGGAATATCGTTATGCACGTAACACATTTGAGCAGGTCAATGTGACTGACACTAAATGGCTTAACACAGAACTGCCTCCTGCACTTAAAAGTGCAATGTGTATTACACCAAATGCAGATGGCAGCGTTAAACTACCTCAATTCTTAGTCAAAGATGATTATCCTAAAAAACAATGGAATGTGTGCCAAGAAATCGAAGAGGCCTATATTCCCTGTGATAATCCGGATTTATTAAGTGCATTAAGAGAGAAATTGGCAAAACAACCCATCAGAACCTGTAGCGTTTTTGGCGTTGGCGATATTCTCGTATGCCTTTAAACCAGATCTGCCCGCAATAGCTAAAGCTCTTTGTATTGCCTAATCGACCATATTATCAATTTCTATTTATTTCAC